>CAYGPY010000009.1:0-25795 GCA_964351765.1 uncultured Vampirovibrionales bacterium | reverse complement strand
CTCAGTGTGAGGAGGCGCTTTAAAACACGCAACTAGCGAGATTATTTTCCGTTCGTTTTTTATTCGACGTATTCATTTCATTTTTTGCATAACCCAACAACAAGGAAGTTGTGTCGTCAATGGACGTGTCCCTGTTTGACAGTTTAATGGCTCTGGCTCGTGGCTGGATGGATGTCTTTACGATGGACATTTATCGTGCTGTCTTCCAATTAATTGTACTGGTTGGCATTATCTATGTGGTTTACGATCGTTTTATTCGTCGAAGCCAAGCTGAACAGCTTTTAAAAGGCGTATTTGTTACCCTTCTTTCTTTTGTTATTTTCTGGGGACTAGCGCGCTCACTACACTTTCAACTGCTTGAAGTGGTTTTTGGTGAGAGTATTAAAATCTTCTTTATTGGCTTGATTGTTGTCTTCCAGCCTGAATTACGTCGCACTCTGTTGTTCTTAGGTCAAGGTGAACTTTTTGGATTACAAGTATTCGCCCGCTCTTCCAAAGAACGCCAAGCTGAATTTTTGGTACAAGAACTTGTCGAGTCCGCGCGATTCCTACACAAGGCCAAGCACGGCGCCTTAATCGTTCTAGAAGCCTCTAACTCGACCAGTGGTGATTACCTTGAAGTGGGCACACCGCTCGATTCAAAATTAAGTACAGAGCTTATCCTCACCGTATTCCATCCCAGCACACCGTTACACGATGGTGCCTTAGTGATCAATGCTGAAAACCGTATTCTCGCCGCAGGTGTATTGCTTCCTTTAACCGAAGACCCAGAGTTAAGCTGGCAGTATGGCACACGTCACCGTGCTGCGATTGGGCTAACCGAAATTTCTGAAAGTACCTGCGTAGTTATCTCTGAAGAAACCGGTAGCATTTCACTGGTGCGTGAAGGCAAGCTTGAGAAAATGGAGACGGTAGACGAGTTGAAAAAAGCACTCGAAAAAATGTATCACGTTACCGTCAATCCAAATCAAAACAACGTTATTGCGCTGTCCAACCGTATTGGCGACTTCTTCGAGTTCAATCGCCACATTCAAAAATTCTTTAAAAACTCAAAAGACACGCCTAAATCAAAAGCATCAGGAAGCACTAAGAAAACGGATGTGACATAGAGACGAGTTAATCTCAGCTCTGATTAGCGGTTTTTACCCACTTTACCGGCTTCCACATTTTTCTGGGTAATCGCCATATTCACAAGGTTAATCACCACACCCAACATCGCAATGGTACTTGCCATACCAAAAGCAGTATTATAAGCACGCCAACGTGTTGCCTTCTCTAGCAGGCCTTTCATGTCCTTCAACTCAACTGCATCCAAGCCTTTTTGAACTGCGTGTTCAATGGCATTGTCCACTTGCGTCATTCTATTTTTAAGTTGACCGGCGGTGGTTAAATCATAGCGCGTTAGTGGGTTCCACTTTGGTTGGTTTAAATTCTCTTTCATCAAGATACCGTGCATCTTACCATCCACATTAGGGGTGGCCACTTTTACAAACAAGCGTTGCAACATCGGCATAAAGAACAACCACGTTGTGTAACCCAAGCCATCACGCATCATCGATTCACGCAGTTCATTAAAGCTCCGTGTGGATGCCGCTGCCCAGCGCGATAAAATAACCGCACCGTAAATCATTTTTACTTGATTCACCGTGGTATTGCCAATTTCATAGTTATGAAAATCAAATACCTTTAAAAATTTATCTGGTTTTTTAACGGTGTAGTTCAAGGCTTTTTCAGCTACGGCAAAGCGATTACCAAATTGCGGATCGTTAAGTTGGTTCTTATCTGCAGATAAGTCAAGACCAGGCATTTTGGCCGCACCACTGGTATCTGCTCCAGATACTAAACCAGCAAATTTAAGTTGTGATGCCGATTGATTCGCCAACCCAGATGCCGCTTGAATCGTCTGAAAAAGGGCCGGACGATTGAGTTGGGTACCCGTTGAAGACACAACGTCTGATAGATCGGTTGGCAACACCGCATTTTCAAGAGCTGTAACCTGAGATCCTAAGGCAGCTTTGCCTTCACCAGGGAAGTAATCCACACCATTGTTTTTGCGCTTGGTTAACCAGTTGTTCAAAAAGGCGACACTCACACCCGTGGCAATGGTAAACACCATAGGCAGTTTGGTAAACCATGTTTTTGATTTCATGGCTTTTGGAATCGTGCCATCAACGGCATCTAATAAACGATGTTCTACTTTTTGAGTCACTGACTGAATCGGTTTATCATGATCAAGGCCGTGAGTGGCAGGGCGGATGTGTTCTTCAACAAAGCGAAAACCTTGCACCAAGGTATCTTTTAAACTCCGACCCGATACACTTAAATCTTTATACGCCACATCAACGGTTTCGCTCAAACCTTCAGGAATGGCGATATCCATTAATTTTTGAGCCAGTTGCTTTTCATCATGACGATACCGGCTCAAGCTTAAATCAAGGCGCTTACTCTTTAAAGCCTTATCCAATTCGCTTTGGGTCAGGCTGTTTGCAAAGGTACCTTCTTTAGCCATCGCTGTTAAATCAGTGGCGGCTTCCAGCATTTCCGTCTGAAGCTTTTTAACACCCTTAGTACTCAAGCCACCTTCAGCCATCGATTTAGAAACAGACTGACCACTGTCACGCATTAAGTTAGCAATCAGTTCAGAGTTTTGTGGGTCATTGGCGCGAATCGCTTTTAAATAATTAGTGAGGAACAGTGCTTCAACTTGTTTTAAGTTACCACCACTACTTTTTACGTCGTGAAGCGCATCTTGATACAGGTGACCCATCATTTCGAGTGAATCAGCATTAATCCAGCGCTTGTGAGCCATACCCAATGAGTTGGCAACCTTGTTCATCCGATCACCCAACAAGGCAAGCATCAAGGCGCTGTAAGCCCCCACCAAAAACATGTTAGTGGTTGTACCGGAGCCATCACGAATCGCGTTTTCACGTGCCGCATCAGGGCCGCGCTTAATTCCTTCAATGGCAGTTCGCGGAATACCCATACCGCCCACATCACTAATCACCAGCTCCATAAAGCGGTTGCCGTCAATTTTACTCACGGCAGAAGCGAGCCCTGTTGCCAATGAGCCAAAGTAAGGCTTTGGATCAGCCGACACAGAACGCCTCCCATCAACCGGATGGGTTGGCAATGTGTGGGTTGTATTCACTGGTGTGATCAAAATAATGTGTTTTCCGTGTATCCGTTAAACTTGTCACTTAAACTAGTTGTTATTAAGGCGGTGGTAGCTATGGAATAGATAATGATAGCCATCATCGATATAAAACCCCGTGAAGAAAATTGATGACAGTAGAAATCAAAAAAAATCATAAATCATTACAATTCGTTTCAGTTTGCGTCTAACCCATTTTGAGAAAAACAAGACCCTAGATCGAACAATGATTGCGAATTGTTTCAAAGAATATATCATAAACATGCTCTACCACTGGCTTATCAGCGATAAAACGTAACATGAACACCAACCTGTAAGGATAGAATAGAGTGCGTCTTCACTGTTGCTATAAAAACAATTGGCTAAAGCAATTAAAAAACCGTTACACTTGGCACCATGATTGAGGAATTACCCTGACAAAAATCACATGATCGGGTATTATATACTTCCTTTACTATTTAAAGTAGAGATTTCATTCAACGTTTCATCGACCTAATTATTTCAAATTTAAATTTTAGATTTGGGTTTCATCAACATTTTTATCATTCTCAAACTACAATTTTTTACACTTTTTAGTGATATCCAAGCGACCGTAGAACGTTAATATTCGGTAACAACCTAGCATTGTTTACCGCCAATAGTACGTTTATACAATATAGGTTTCATGTAATTTAACTTTTGTCAGGGACACGGTTTTTTTCGATTATGACATCGTTTGAACAACAATTTCAGGCACCCAGCCACGCTCTTTTAGACCAGCGTGACGCCAGTGTGACCAATAGTGTGAGTAAAAGTGGCGCCTCAAACGCCATTACACACCCTCTTGTGCATCAAACCCGTGCTGCGGCTATTGAAAAGCCCGATCAGTTAACCTTATCGAGTACCGTCTCAGCACAACCAAAGTTTGCGGGTTTATCTAATAAAATTGCCGATGCCGGCACCAAGGTGTTCACCCAAGTCTCTGAAAAGTATATTTGGAACTTTATCGCGCTCGATGTGGTTGCGTTGTGGATTATGCGTATCATCAAAGGTCTTGACCGTGGTCGTGAACCCTATGATGCCACCAAAGACCCTTCCAACGATGGTTTACCGCCATTACAAGTTCTCAAGAAAAGCATTCGTAAGAACGTTGAAGGCCTAAATTACCTTAATGCCGGTGAAGAAGCCGCACGAGAAATGCTAACAGGCCCCATGGGCTTTATTGCACCTGCTGTTGTAATTGGCTTTGCCACAAAGTACTTTGCCCGTAACGCGTTGATGATGTCACATCAAGAATTAACACAGCTTTCCGATACACTTCAGCATCATGCTGGTAGTTCTGAGTCTGTTGAAGCAGCCGTTCGTAAGACACTCACCAGCTTGTTTGATGGTGAAACTGGCTTTAAGCAACGTAAACTGAGTATTGATAACGGCAAGGGCATCACCAAAGTTCAGGTTTCAAGCGAAATTAATCAGTGGGCCGATCAATGGATTGATGCGGCAAAACAAGTTTGGGACAAGGGTGCCAAGGCCACCAAAAAAGATTTAGATGCCTTCCAAGAAGCCGTGAAACCAATCAATGAACGCTTAAGCACTTTAATCCAAACAGGATATAACCAGCAGCACAAACTGGATGACAGGCTCTACAAGTCCGATCGCATTAACGTTAAAATCATAAAAGACGGCGTACCTGAGATTGTTGAAAAATCCACCGGTGAGCTTTTCGAAAGCCTAGGTCGCTTTAATGGCCTCATTCACGAAGTCACCGAAAAATTTGCTGTATCCAGTAAAACACCAGAAGCATTGAGTCATCTTGTTGAGTCAACCTATAAGCGTACGGTAGGTGGTAAATTCCTATTCGGCGTGGCCGCCACTCTTATTGGTGCCTTTGCCATGTCGTTTATCCCTCGGATTGTTCAACGCAATGAGCATTACCCAGCGAATCGAGGATTACAAAACCACGCGCCAGCAACAGGGGCAGATAATGCCGAACAAGCAGTAACGCCGACACAACAACCCTTAACAACACCGTCTTTAGTGCCAACTCGTCAGGCTTCACCAGCATCATCGTTTTACCCAGCGCCCAATACGCATAACGCTTCACAAGGGGGTGCCGCCTAATGGTTTCCTCCCTTAATACATCAAGCGTGCCGCAGGCACCCACT
Source organism: uncultured Vampirovibrionales bacterium (assembly GCA_964351765.1). GTDB lineage: Bacteria > Cyanobacteriota > Vampirovibrionia > Vampirovibrionales > Vampirovibrionaceae > CAYGPY01. Next base: position 20,497 of record CAYGPY010000009.1, on the reverse strand, counting down.
AGTTTTAGCGAAAAAATATTAGGTGCGTTGTATAAGCCGGGCAAAGCCTTGTTTGAAGCAGGCAGTAAAAGTGATGCCTTTGTAAAAGCACAAGTTGCTAAAACGCCCGCTCAAGAACAGACCATTTTCACCAAGGCTTATCACGGCCTGTTAAAAACGGGTAACTGGGTAGTTAAAAATTCAACCGATCTTGATTTCAGAAAAATGGTCGAACTGGGTAAATCAAAATTTGCTCAATCACCTATTGGCACATTAATGTTTATGGTCCTCCCATTCACCATTGGCCCTCGTATCGTTCAGGCTTTAAAACGCTCTCAGGACGGGGATAAAAGTGAAGTAATGGATATTCTCCGTCGTGATATCCCAACCATTATGGTGCTCTTGTTTGCCTATGAACCTTTAGAGGCGTGGGTGCACAAACTTTCTTCCAAGCGCGCGGGTGTGCCACTTACGTTTAGCACTGCCCACGGTAAAGAAGTTCAAAGCTTCTCTGGCAGTAAGCAACTTCGCCTAGATAGCCCAGAGAAATTGAAAGCCTTACTTGAACAAGATGCAGCCAAAGGTTTGGACAAATCACTGAGAAAGACCTTTAAAAACTGGAAGAAATCCATCACCAACAACCCAGAATTACTGGAGAATGTGGGCAAACTTGAAATACTGTGGAATGAAACACTTCGAGCTTCCGCCGATAAAGATACCAAGCTCTTATCACGCAAAAGTCGTGAGTTCATAACATTGATGACCTCTTTAGACGCCGAGCGAAAAATCCACATTGATGGCCTAAGCGCTAAATTAGCAGACAAGCTCAAAGGCGAATGGCCCGAAATTGCCAATTCATTAACCAAGCACATTGAACGCAGCAAGTTACCAATTGCTGCGGGTACCTTTGCATTGGTTGCCCTTGGTATCGGCTTCTTCCCGGTATGGTTTAACGATATGTGGAACCGCAAAAAATTTAGCGAAGCCGAAGTAGCCGACACGTTTAACGCCAACACACCGGCACAGCCCTTACCCGATGCACGAGAGACCTTCTCATCGCTTCGTCAATCTTCTCGCTTGGCACACTAAAAATAAATAATAAATCTAGCGTTTCATATTTTTAATGTAATGCAGATTACTGCGCGCGCGTTCGTGGTTTTTATTAAGACTAAGCACTTTTTTATACATGGCCATGGCCTTGTTGTAATTCTTTTGGCGCTCTAGGGCAACACCCAAATTATAAATCGCATCTTCAAAACCAGGGTTTAATTTTACGCAGTGAGTTAAATATTCAATGGCTTTATCCATCTCACCACGCGAGCCATAGATGGAACCCAAGCCATAGTTAGCCAACACATGATCTGGGGATAAGGCTAATGTTTTCTGGTAACTCGCAATCGCCTCATTATCCATACCCTGTTCATCTTGCAACACAGACAGTTCATACAAGCTCGCCACATCATTCGGATTATACTCCACAGCCGTTTCAAAATGAGCCATGGCCTTGGCCACATTCTTAAGCTCTAAATACGCTTTGGCCAAATTGTAATGAATATCGGGGTTACTAGCGTCATATTGTGCTGCTTCAGAATAGTAGGTCACAGCCGTATCAAACTGCTTGTTTTGGAAATGCTTTACGCCTTCATTACATAAAGCGGCTGCCATCTGAGAGAGCATTTCAGGATCGCGTGCTTGGGCATCATCTTGAGTAAGGACGTCACGATACACCTCAATGGCCTGATTAAACTTACCGAGCTTAAAATGCATTTGAGCAATGGCAGCCTGAAAAACGGGTTTATCACCAGGGAACTTAGCAATCAAGGCTTCGTACATTTCAAGAGCCTCTTCATAGCGCTCTAATTTCACTAAGTACTCAGCCAGTTGCACCTTAAATTTTCGTGTCGATTTGGTGGTTTCAATCAATTTCTCTAATAACGGAATAGCCGCCTCATAGTCTTTTTGCTCTTCGTAAAGACGGACCTTCAGCTTTAAGGCCTCCTCATGATCCGGCGATAGGTTTAAAGCAGAATTGAGAGATTTATGGGCTTCATCGTGCTTCTTAAGTGCTAAATAGATACGAGCTAACTCGTAATGGGCTTCAACCTTTTCAGGTTGTAAATGAACCACGTTTCGAAAGGCCACACGTGCATTACGGTGATCTTCTTTATGCAGGTAAATACGGCCAATTTTAAAGTGGACACTGGCATCATTATTTTTGATCTTCAGGGCCGCCTGAAAATGTGCCAGCGCCTTGTCATAATCATAGGCAGAGAAATACTCATTCCCCCGATTGATATGCCCTAAGAAATCAAGAGAATCATCATCCACCGTAACATTTTTAGGGGGTTCATAGCCTTTGGCAAGGGTGTCCGACTCTTTTGGTGAGCTCATCAATACGTAGACAATGTACAGTAAAATACTTGCCGTTAAAACACCGGCAATTAATGGCGATTCAAAAAGATTGCTGAGGAGTGACTCCATCATTTATCCTGTACAATAATAACTATTATTTATGTAATCTTCCTTGTAGAATGAGCTTCAATACGTCTATAACCTGCTTTTTATACACATAACCAACTTGCCTTGGCGTTCAGTGATATACACCTCGCCTCAAAGAGCAAATCAGAGCCTATCCATATTATATACAATTGTAGCGGATTCAAGGTGATTTCTTACCCATCAAGTGATGGACTCCTGACACACCCACCCCCCTTATTTGGATGACCATGTCAAACACCCCCTCACAATCCAAAAAGATTTTAATTAGCCGTGTGAGTGCCCACGGTGATGTTGTGCAGACCCTACCGCTATTAGAGTGTCTGCATACCCTCTTATCAGAGAATGGCAACACACCCCAGATAGGCTGGCTGGTTGAAGAGTCCGCAGCACCCCTGCTCCAAGATCACCCTCTTATACACACATTACACATCTGTAAGCGAAAACAGTGGCTTAAACAACTTTCTAACCCCATCACATTTTTCACACAAGGCCTACAGGCAATCTCAGAGATTAACGCCTTTATTAAAGAACTTCAGTCCAAACACTATGATATCAGTATTGATGTACAGGGCTTATTAAAAAGTGCCCTGTGGCCTTGGCTTGCGGGTATTCCCTCACGTTACGGTTTCAAAAAAACCCGTGAAAATGCCGATTGGTTTTACACAGATAAACTCAGTGCTCACGAGCTCTATAATCCCGACTTACCTGCTGTAGAAGTATTTATTCGTTTTATTGAAGAATCTAATTTATTTAACAGAAAGCTCGAACTCCCCCTTACATACCCAGAAACACCTATCACCAAAACCAGCCAAGCCAACATTGAGCGACTGTTAACACCTCTAAAGTCAGACTCTAACTCAGTGGGTCAAACCGTTGTATTGGCTCCATTTACACAGTGGGCGAGTAAACACTGGGATCACACCCATTGGATCACCCTTGGTACGTCCTTACTCATCGATAACAAGACCGTGGTACTTATTGGTGCACCTAATGATATCAATACAGCGTCACACATCGCCCAAGATATAGAGCAGGCATACAAGCAGATTAAACAAAACCCGCCCACACAACTCTTAAATCTGGTGGGGCAAACTTCATTACAGGACTTGCAAGCATTGTTTACTTCCGTCGATGCACTTGTCGGACTCGATAGTGCCCCGCTTCACATTGCCAACAGCATGAAGCACCCAGCCATTATTGGTTTGTTTGGCCCAACTGGCGCTAAGCGAACAGGGGCTTACCCAGCAAGTAACCCAAAATACCGCAATCTAACCACACAGCTTGATTGCCAGCCTTGCTTTAAGCGTCAGTGTAAATGGCTTGACGCCTCTAGTTCAAAATCAACAGAAAACACACCTGAATGCCTCTCATCATTAACCCCAGAGATGGTTCAGCAGGCGTTAAAGGAGGTGCTTGATGTCGCAGTACAACCCGCCTAACGCAACTGAAAAACCTAAAGATAAAATTCTAATACTCCGCTTAGGTGCCATGGGGGATTTAATCCACCTGTCAGCTACTCTGGCAGCCATTAAAGCACAACACCCTCAGTGCGAGCTTCATTTAATGACCTCGGCAATGTATGAGGACATGGCCAATTGTATTCCAAGTGTTTCAAAGGTATGGACATTCAATAAGAACAAACTAGGTGACCTCTGTCAGAAGGCATTTAGAGCCCGTCGTGAAGGCTTTACCGCTGGTATTAACTTGCACCCTTCGGTTAAAACGCATCTGTTTTTCACCATGGCAGGTATCTTACCGTGTGCCAGTTATAAAAAACAGAAATTAAAACAACGTGGTATTGACCAACGCCCTCTTGAACGGTTTCATGCGGCTGAAGATTTCTACCAGCCTTTCCGCCGTATTTTAGACCTGTCGGATTCAGCGCATTTCAGAACACAACTCTCCTTGCCTCACACTCATTCTGAGACCATTACTACCACGAAAAATGACAGCACCACCTACCATATTGGCCTGATTCCAGGCGTGGGTGCTAAGCGTAGCAGCCGTGCTTGGGGCGTTAAGCAGTATCAAGGGCTTGTTGAGCAGCTTATTAACGATGTTGAATCAAAGTCCTTACCCATTCATCGGCTAAAAATCATTGTCATTGGGGGCGTTGAGGAAAAAGAGCTCGGCAATGCCATGGCAACAAATCATCCTAGCCACATCAACAATACCTGCGGTACCCTCTCTATTTTAGATACCGCTCAGCTACTTCAGGACTGTAATTTAGTAATTGGTGGCGATACTGGGCCAACCCATTTAGCTAGCTCCCTAGGTTGTTCTATGGTCAGTATCTATGGCCCCACCTCAGTAGCTCGAACTGGGCCTGTGTCCTCTGTGCACGCCGACCGAATCACAATACTCACGCCACCTGAAACATTGCAGTGCTGGCCCTGTGAAGCCCCCACTTGCCCCTTAAGTGGCGAGGAAAACATGGCCTGTATGCATCAAATCACGGTTCAAGATGTTTTAAATGCTGTGATAAACAAAATAAAACCCTAGACGCTGTGTATTCGGAACCGAAAAAGCGACCCAAAAACAGAATAAACGCTCAGACACACAATGACAACGTCATCTGGACCTAAGCGTTTATAAAAATTTGGATTCTAGCGTTTAATTAGCTAGCAAGCTGCTTGGTGGCGGCTTTAGTAATACGTGATTTATAACGTGCGCCTGTATTCTTTTTAAGAATACCTTTTAAAACAGCACGATCAATCAAGCTGTAAGCGAGCTTCAAGCTGGTTTCAGCAGCTTCTTTATTGCCTTCAGCGGCGTTTTCAGAAAGACGCTTAATAGCAGTACGCATTGATGATTTAAAACCAACGTTACGAACACGGTTACGCTCGGCAACGAGCACACGTTTTTTAGCAGAACGAATATTTGGCACAGATATTTACCTTTTTACTTACGTGAGTGGACACAGTCAAAACCAAACTAACAATGAGCTTGGTACTTCTTTATATTAATGAGTAATCAACTCATTAATATGTAGAGTGTATTAATACCATCAACATATTATCTGATCAAGCCCATTCACTGTCTTTTATCGTGTCTTTTAATCATCTTATTTCACAACAATTTCAAGATAAATGAATTTCACAGTGCGAATGTTTCAAAAATAGATACTCTATATATAAAATAGCGTCCTCATTTGATGATGGAGCATCTTATTTGAAGACCATTATCCTACAAACAACCCAGCCGATCTGTTCTTCTCCCCCGTACAGTGTATGTTCAATCGCCCTAAAAATCGGTAAGCTAGATACAGTGCAAACTATGCTCTTTATAAATTAACTTTTTACCTTGTAACTTGTGGATTCATATAAAAAACACCGTTCGCCGATTGCTTTTGACCAAGCACAGAAGCGAAACGGGCAGGCCATAACGGTTGTGGATAAAGCTAAACACCATGCTAAACCCTCATTCAACAATTCAGCAAAGTAAAATAGGTTCTTCTCTTTCAGAGCCTATTGCTCGTGTGTCGCCCGTGTCGGCATCCCTCAGCGTGGCCGCCCATCATGTTGCCAACGTACTCACACAGACTCTTCAAGCTCAAATTCAAGAATTTTGGGGACATCCTGTCACCCTTCGTTTTATTGCTGTTCAACAAAGCCAGCCCTACTTCACCCGACTCGATACCTTTTTTACGAGTGCGGTGGAACTCAATCAAACCCAAAACTTACAGGTACGTCTTTCCGATGATGGCTGTAATAACTTATTAACCGGTGTTATGGGTATCAATACGGCAACAACTGCTGAGCCCTTTTCACTCAATAGCCTGTCTGGATTTGAAGGCAAATTGCTCTCTAAATTCACGGCCGATTTACTGAAAACCGTTCATAAATCCTACCCATTACCAAAACGCAACCGGCTTAACAACACGTCCATTCATTTATTATGGCTGATTGAGCCACACGGACTTAAACACATTTCAAAGCAGTCGGGTGAGGCCTTATCTTACGGCAAGCTATTAATCAGCCTCCCTCTTTCTTGCTTAGTTGAAAAGGCAACAGAAGACTTGCCCGAAGCACCCAAGGCATTACAACAACAAAGAGAAAACACCTTTCTTTCAGACGTTGGGCTCGTCTCACACATCAAACTTGGTAGTACACGTGCCTATTTATCTGATTTAAAACAACTTGAAGACGGTGACTTGGTCATTTTAGAAAATAGCCAAACTAACACACTCTTCTTATGGAACCATCTTAAAAAAGACCATACTCGCTTTTCAGTAAAACTCAATGAACCTGAACGCGAATTTGATATGACCGATTTACCCGATACCAATATGACCGATGAGGACACCCTAACCATGAGTGATGACAAAACAATGTGGGACGATCTGATGATTGAGGTTACCGCCGAATTTGATCCGGTGCGTGTTCCCCTTAAACAGCTCAAACAGATGACCGACGGGCTCATTGTCGAAGTCGGTGACTTAGTCGACAACCGTATCAGCCTTAATGTTGAGGGTAAAACTCTGGCCTCAGGCACGTTGGTGATTGTAGGTGACAAATTTGGTGTTCGCATCCAAAACGTGGATGACGATGAAGCCCCAATAAAAGCGCAACCCAAAAAGATAACAACCAAAGCAACACCCGAAAAAGGGATGGATAAAGGCGATTTAGCCAATACTGATGAACCCGCTAAACCCGCTGCCAAAAAAGCCGCCAAATCCGCCGCTAAAAAACCGGCTGCCAGTACAGCCAAAGCAGCAGCTAAGCCAACCCCTAAAGATACGGCTAAACAGGTAGAAGCCCCTCCTGCTGCCAATGATGATATGGATGATTTATTTAGTGACCTTGATGAGGACGATTGGTAATGACAACACCTTTGAAATTAGTAACACTGCGTCAGCCGTTTGAAGCACTAACGCAGATTTTCAATACGAATACACCCAACATCGACACCTCTGACAGCATCACCAGCTTAATGTCAGGTCAGTTTGCCGATCATTACACCAATCCTCAAGCAGACTTGTGGCACTATGCAGGCGCATTGATTATGTACACCTGCATTGCAATGGGTGTGATTTATTTGATTTATTTCTACCTTAAAAAGCAGCCTCAAACACTTGCCAAACTCAGAGAAATGTCAGGACATCCCGATGCTTTTGCACACGCTTCATTAGAGCAGCCTCTGCAAAATGAAACACCTAAACCCGCTCCTGTGTCACCTATCTCTAAGAAACCTTTGAATCATTTAATCGGCTTAGCTGCCCTGTTTCAAAAAGAAACACCTAAAGCTAATGTGCCCGAAACACCATTGGAAAAACCCGAACCCATTGAAGCTTTGATTGAAGAACGTGAGACACAGTCCTCACCGACACTCTCGCAACGTATAGAGCTCGTTGAAGCAACACCCGTTGCTCAATCTGCTGATGGCAGCGAAATGGGTATTGCCATCATAAACATTGATGGCCAAGACATGGTGTTTCGATACAGCAGTGACGGCTTAACCCTCATTAAGTCAGGGCTTGTTAATCACATCAATACACCTAATACACAAACCGATTCAACGGCGTTTCGCTTATCGCAACAACTCACGCAAAACAAAGCCTCAAAAAAACGTATTAACTCCTTAAAATTATCGCCCCTTCCTAAAGGATCCCTTCTGTGGAAAACGTCGTCGACAATTTAGATCCGGCTCTGCAGCTCATCATTCTGATGGCCTCGCTCAGTTTACTGCCATTTGTGGTGGTGAGCATGACGAGCTTTTTACGCTACATCATTGTGCTGTCGATCTTAAAAACGGCATTGGGTACACAACAAGTACCACCAGCTGTTGTTTTGGTAGGTATGGCACTCATTCTAACCGGCTATACCATGGCCCCTGTTTTTAATGACATGTATGACGTGATTGAGCCTGCTATGCAGCGAAAAGAATCGGTAGTATCCATTATGGATAAAGGCCTGGAACCCCTTAAAATATTTATGATGCGTCAAACACGCGAATCTGATGTAGCTTTCTTTTTAGAGATGAGTCGGGACGTCAAACCCAAAGGACCCGAAGAACTTAGTATCTGGGAAGTGGCACCTGCCTATATGGTAAGTGAACTTCGAACCTCCTTTGAAATTGGGTTTGTTATCTTTATCCCATTTATTGTGCTTGATTTGGTTGTTGCCAACATCCTTCTAGCTCTGGGTATGTTTATGTTGTCGCCAACGATTATCTCATTACCTTTTAAAATCCTAATTTTTGTAGCCGTGGATGGCTGGAGCTTAATTGTAAATGGGCTTGTGCAAAGCTTTAATTAACATTCTTGTTTTATAACTAACCCACTTTCGGGAGTACAACGTCAATGGAAATCTTAGTTCAACATTTGGGTAAAGGCTTGGGCCTAATGCTTATGATCTCGTTGCCATGCGTTTTAACTGCCGCTGGGGTAGGTTTAATTGTAGGTATTTTACAAGCGGTAACCCAAGTACAAGAACAAACGATTGCTGCCGCACCTAAAATCATCTCTGTATTTACCATCATCATTTTAGGCGGTGGCTTAATGATGAATATGCTCACCGATTACATTCGAGAGTCGGCCGCCATTGCCTTTAACGAAGTTCCGCAAGATGGAAAAATGCTACTCCCGCCTCGCACACGGGATCCAAAACGACAACGTGTTCAGCACTTCTTTCGTGAACAATTGGGTACGGATGCTGAAGGGGCGTTTCAACGCTTAGAATCAACATCAAACCGCCCCATAAAAGATGGGGCTAACGCAGGTTCTGGTAGTCGTATCTTCTCAGGCAACTACAAACACGGCAGTGCTCAAGGTACAGCTGAGCAAATGCAACTTGACAGTGACCGTCGTCGCTAACAAGTACTTTAAGGCAATCTTCCAAGGACCATCATGGACTTCGATCTCGTACTACAATCTTTTTCGCAACTCCACGCTACGTATGGCAGCATGCTTAATGGCTTACTGTTATTGTTTTTCAGGGTGCTCGCATTTTTATTTTTTGGACCCATTTTCAATCGAAAAAACATACCGGCGATGCTTAAAATTTCAGCGGCTATTTTTTTCACGGGTGCCCTTATTAGTCATATCCCTGCGGCCGAGGCAAACCTCTATGCAAATGAGTATACAGGATTTTTCATTCTTCAGCTTATTATGAATATCACCATTGGGGCACTCATTGGCTTTATTGCCAACATGATTTTACAAGTCGTCTATTCTGCCGGTAACCTTATGAACAACCAAATCGGTTTGTCATCAGCCATGATTATGGATCCCTCCAGCGGTCGGCAAACCATGATCTTAGAATCACTATTTGCCTTCTTAACCCTTGCTGCTTTTATGGAATTAGGTGGACTGCATTGGATGATTTTAGCCTTGGAGAAAAGTCTTCGGCTCTTCCCTCTCTTTCAAATCCAACACAACATTCCAGCCATAATCAGTATGGATTACCTCAACATGCTCAGTGGTAACGTTATCTCAGTTGCCGTTACCATGATGGCACCCATCCTTGTTGTAACGCTGTGCGTTGACATTATGCTGGGTATCGTAAACCGAACAGCACAGCAAATGCCTGTATTTCAACTAAGTTTTGCACTTAAACCCTCTGTTGGTGTAGCCGTTCTTCTGGTTACCCTCCCTATTTTCATCAACGTATTACTCGATTTCCTTAATGACTATGCGGGCGTGTTTTAAATCACGGTTTAAAACAAATCCTTTGTTATCGGCACTTAATTTTATTCTCTTAAGGAACACCTCTACACCCTAACGTAAACGTCAAGGATACACGATCTAAAAATAGGTTTAAAAAGCCTCATTTTCAGATCATGGTTCGCATGTGATTTTCCATGGAAGATCGGATCTCATGATGTTTTCCATGAAAACAACCCTTTCAAAATAAAACAATTGGCTTCTGTAAATATTCGATCATATTTTTTCCATTTTTGCCCCGAAAGTTTGTATAATAGTTAGACGGTTAAGACATAGATTTGAGATTAGTTTTTAATGATTCTGACTCTATTGAATTTACCGGTCGGGTTTATATCTATTCCACTTAAATATAGGCATCTCGTTGGTTTGGCAATCATAACGGTGTTTATAAACTGGGCCCGACAAGAAAGGAAGCTGTCCTGCTTTCACCCGCAACGACAGTGTTTCAAAAGAAACGAGACATCACCACTAGTTTATTTCATCTTGAGAGTTAGCTAAGTTTAAACAGTATCCCACCCAGCATTATGCTGATGGGCTATATGGGTTTCGGCACTTTATTTATTTGGCGATACCTTTATATGTGAACTCTAAACGCCGCTATTATCAACACGACTAAGATCATTACAGCTTTTAGATTTATAAAGAGAGAAACAATAGGGAGTTTAACCATAATGAGTGCCGTAAAAACCGCAGCCACAGTAGCCCTTGCCCAGTCACCGCTGACAGGTAAAGGAACTGCCCCCACCACATTTGCAAACGCCAATGCTAACGGCATGGTGTTTAACCGTCATTTCACAAAATCGGACGTTCATCCTTTTGATGAGTTGACCTATGAATATCGAACATCAAAAATTACCGAACCCGACGGCACCATTATTTTTGAAATGAACAACGTGGAAGTGCCCAGCACATGGTCACAACTCGCTACCGACATTGCGGTTTCAAAATACTTCCGTAAAGCCGGTGTCCCTGAAACAGGTTCTGAAGTTAGTGTAAAACAATTGGTTAAACGCCTAGCTCATACCATCCGTACTGAAGGTGAAGCCCGTGGTTACTTCGCAGGTTCAGTGGATGCCGAAACATTTGAGATGGAACTCTCTCACCTTCTCATTACCCAGAAAGGCGCGTTTAACTCCCCAGTATGGTTTAACTGTGGCTTGTTCCACGAGTACGGCATTAGCGGTAGTGGTGGCAACTACTACTGGAATCAAGAGATTGATGCCATTGCTGAAGCCTCTGACTCTTACTCTCACCCTCAATGTTCTGCATGTTTTATTCAGTCCGTTGACGATGACTTAATGAGTATTTTCGATCTCGCTAAGAACGAAGCACGCTTATTTAAGTTTGGTTCTGGTACCGGTACTAACTTCTCACGTATTCGTGGTCGTCAAGAAATGCTGTCTGGTGGTGGCACCTCTTCAGGCTTAATGTCCTTCCTTGAAGTCCTTGATCGTGGTGCGGGTGCAACCAAGTCGGGCGGCACCACACGTCGAGCAGCCAAAATGGTTTGCTTGGATATGGATCACCCTGAAATTGAAGGCTTTATTAACTGGAAACAAAAAGAAGAGAAAAAAGTAAAAGCCTTAATTGATGCGGGTTACTCCTCTGACTTTAACGGTGAAGCCTATCACACAGTGGCGGGTCAAAACTCCAACAACTCTGTTCGCATCAGCGACAAATTTATGGATTCCTACTTAAACGGTGGCGAATGGCAAACCACATTCCGCACCACTGGTGAAGTGGCTGATACCTATAAAGCCGATGACCTGATGGAGCAAATTGCTCAAGCTGCTTGGAGTTGTGCTGACCCAGGTGTTCAGTTTGACGATATTATCAATGACTGGAACACCTGCTTGGAAACGGACCGTATCTACGGGTCAAATCCATGCTCGGAGTATCACTTCCTTGATAACACAGCATGTAACTTAGCTTCTATTAACTTACTTCACTTCTTAAAAGAAGACGGCACCTTTAATGTTGAAGGCTACTGTCACGCCAACCGTGTATTCTTTACAGCGCAAGAAATCTTAGTTGATTTTGCATCGTACCCGACACATCAAATTGCCGAGAACAGCCATAAATACCGCCCACTAGGTTTAGGTTATGCTAACCTTGGCACCATGATGATGGTTAGTGGTATTCCTTACGATAGCCCTGAAAGCTATGCAATTACGGGTGCCATTACATCATTAATGCACGGTCAAGCCTATCTAACATCCGCTGAACTGGCTGCAGTTAAAGGTACCTTTAAGGCTTACCCAGAGAACAAAACCTCCACACAACGCGTGATGCGTAAGCACCGTGATGGCAACTACGACATCTCTGAAGAGCATTGTCCTGAATACCTATTGGATGCTGCTAAAAACTTGTGGGAAGAAGTACTTACCACGGGTGAAGAACATGGCTACCGTAATGCCCAAGCAACCGTATTGGCGCCAACCGGTACCATCGGCTTGCTAATGGATTGTGACACCACAGGTATCGAGCCTGATTTCTCTCTTGTAAAATGGAAGAAGCTTGCTGGCGGTGGTTACTTTAAAATTATCAACCAATCTGTGCCACGTGCGCTAGAAAACTTGGGCTACACCCCAGATCAGATGGAGGACATCCGTCGCTACATCTTGGGTAACGCTAGTCTAGAAGGTGCACCGTTTGCCAACACCGTTACGCTACAAGAACTTGGCTTTACGACTGAACAAATCAATGAGGCCTATGCGTCGGTTCAAAATTCAGAGGCCTTTAACGAGTGGACCTCTGGCATTACCCCGCAAGATCTAAAAAAGGCGGGTATGTCGGCCACAGAAATTAACACCATTATTGACTATGTGAATGGAACGCAAACCATTGAAGGCGCGCCACATATTCAAGATATTCATCTTCCAATCTTTGATTGTGCTAACAAATGTGGTAACGGCGAACGCTTTATCGCACCGATGGCGCACATTAAAATCATGGGTGCCGCACAACCGTTCTTATCGGGTGCCATTAGTAAAACCGTTAACTTACCAAACGAAGCCACGGTTGAAGATATTAAAAATATCTATGTCGACTCTTGGAAACTGGGCTTAAAATGTGTCGCCCTCTACCGTGATGGTAGTAAGTTCTCTCAACCATTAAACTCCCAAACTGATACGGTTGAAGATGATGAGCCAGCTGTTGAATCTTATACGGGTCTTAAGTGGGGCGAGAAAAAATCATTACCTTCACGCAGAGACGGTATGACGGTTGAAGCCAACGTGGGTGGTCACAAGATCTTCTTGCGCACTGGTGAGTACCAAGATGGCGCACTGGGTGAAATCTTCATTGATATGTTTAAAGAAGGTGCCGCCTACCGCAGTATGGTTAACTGCTTGGCCGTTGCGGTATCAATGGGCTTAAAGCACGGTGTACCGCTTGAGAAATTTGTAGAGGCCTTCACCTTCACCAAATTTGAACCCGCTGGTATGACCGATCATCCAAACATTAAAATGTCGACTTCGGTGGTGGATTTCATCTTCCGAGTCCTTGGTATGGAATACTTAGGACGTACGGACTTTGTCCAAAACCCACCTCAAGAAGGTCAACTTCGATGCGAGGCTTCCGGCACAGCCATTAACCGTATTAATAAAGAAGCCGAACAGTTAACCCTTGCTAATGTACCCGTAACTGAAGCGGACTCTGTTACGGACCTCAGTAAGCCTGTGACAAAGCCCTCGATAGGCCCAACAACAGTCAGTGATACCATTGACCCTGAGCTAGCGAGCGCTAAGGCCCGTGCCGACCAGCTCAAGAGCATGATGGGCGATGCCCCTTTCTGCACTAGCTGTGGCAGCATCACGGTTCGCAACGGCAGTTGCTACAAATGCACAAACTGCGGTAACTCCGAAGGTTGCTCATAGGCCTCCAGCCATTGTAACGATCTAAAAAAGCCTCTTATTCTTAATTGCATAAGGGGCTTTTTTTACATCTACTTTTTTGTCAAAATAGGAAGAGAATAATAAATTTGGTCGGGCGGTTGGCGCAGTTGGTAGCGCATCACATTGACATTGTGGAGGCCGCTGGTTCGAGTCCAGTACCGCCCACCACTTATATCAAGGATTTTATCAAAGTCTTCCTGCAGAAAAAATCGCCTTAAGTGCAATGTAAGTGCAGATAACTTTAATTTCTGATACTATATGACTTTTATTTTCGCCACCTATCCCACCCCTTACTAATAAGAAGAGAATAAAGGGAAGTTAGCCTATCCGCAATTTTAATACTTTTCATATTAATGGAGTTCAGTATAGTTGGATACAACAATATTATATATTTTAATCCCTAGCATTGCTTTTATCCTTTGGCAATTATCTCAATTTGATATGGAATACCACCGGAGAGCTGGTCTTAAAGCTATTTTCCTTTGGCTCCTGTCATTTTTCCCAATACTACTTGCAGCAGGATTGTCAAAAGTTTCAGATGATAAGACCTCTGTGCTTGTTCAATTCTTCACGTCTGTTGGAAAACATTTTACAGCAGAAAACCAATTCATCTATACGGCAGCATTTCTGCCACCGATATTATTTACATTCTTACCTAGAGCCATTCAAATTGAGAAATCTGAAAGCAAAAATTTCGTAAAGATTTCTTACAATAAGCACCTTAAAGGTTATATGCCAATATATGTAAGTGCCATATTAGTATTACTATTAACGTCGGCTTCATACGGAGCTTATAAAACAAACTCTGAACTCTACTCAAATACAATTTTACATCACGGTATATCAAAGTTCTCCTTACTTATATACCTTTTTTCTCTTTACTGCTGGTATTTATCAATAATTTCTGATATCTCAGAAAATCCTTCAAGCGGAAAAGAGGCTGTTAAGAAACTGCAAAAAGAAAGCTCTGAATTTACTGAAAAGCTGAGTACTAGAATTAAGAACAGAAAAGATGGTAACTGATGGATTTTAACGAACATACTACAAATATCTATCGCGATATTAACTCCAAAAAACTAGAAGTTAATGTCTTAAAAGTACAGCAACCTATTGGTGACTTTTACATTGCTTCTCTCAATGCCTTAGAACTTGTGGAAATTGCCTACACTGATGTTCGTAGATTAGTTACGGAAGAAAGAGATGTCGAAAAATATTTGGGTGTCCAAAGACCTCTCAGCTCTAAGCGTGTTAAAGAAATTAAAAAATACGTTTGCAGTCCTGATGCAACATTCCCTACATCTGTAATCATAGCTATTGATGAAAGATGTGTAACTTATAACCCAAAATCTAACATGCTACTATTGGAGCCTTACATAGCAATAGATGAGCCCTCCGAGGAGAGCATACCCTATAACAAAATCGCACGTGTTTTAGACGGACAGCACCGTATAGCTGGCTTTATTCAAAATGAAGAATTCGATAAAACAAATCCTTTCGATATTAACGTTGCTATTTTTGTAGGGGCCGATATATCAGATCAAGCAAATATATTTGCAACGGTTAACCTTGCTCAAACTAAAGTTAGAAAAAGCTTGGTTTATGACTTGACAGAACTCGCAGAGACAAAAAGCCCTTATAAAACTTGTCACAATGTAGCTGTTGCCTTAGATTCGATAGACACAAGTCCGTTTTATTCTAGAATTAAACGCCTAGGGGTTGCAACCCCTGGACGAAAACATGAAACCTTGACCCAAGCCACTTTTGTTGAGTCATTAGTTAAATTCATCTCAATCAATCCCACTTCAGATAGAAATATGCTCTTGGAAGGTAAGAGCTTACCAGCCGCAACAAAAGAAGAATTAATAAAATGTCCTTTTAGAAATTTATTTATTGAGGATAATGATTTTGATATAGCTGAAATTCTTTATAATTATTTCGAGGCAGTAAGAATAAAATGGCCTGATTCTTGGAATGCCGTTGGGACAAAAAATCTACTACCAAAATCAAATGCCTTTAAAGCCTTTATGCGCTATTTGAAAGAAGATGTCTATATAGAGTTAGTCGGTGAAGATAACATAGGGAAAATCCCTTCCGTTTCTGACTTTGAACCATTTTTTGAAAATGTAAGACTTTCTGATAGCGATTTTAACTCGCAGAATTTTATCCCTGGTGGTGAAGGTCAGGCAACATTTCTAAAAATTCTCAGAGACGAAATAAAGCTTGATGAATTTATTTAAGAGCACTTAGCATGAATTCTGAAATTAAAAATATACCTAAAAATATTCTTTCACTCGCATTAGGGGCGTTAGCAACAGCTAATTATCACGCAATATACTTAGATATGGCTAATGGCACTTGGGCAGAGCAGTCTGTGTTACAAGCTGCTCACGCAGCCGAACTCCTTATTAAAGCAAAGATTTCTGAAAAAAATCCTCTTCTTATATTTAGTGACTTACCACAAGATCTAATGAAGAACAGTAAGAATGTAAATATACAAAACTTAGTTGAGAATGCTAGAACGTATAAATATCAAGACTTACCGTCGCTTTTATGGACAATAACAGGAACTAAACTATCTAATGTTGAAACTTATAAAGCTTTCGGGAGAATAAGAAATGCAATTCAACATTTTCACCCACCTGAGGCAATGGATTTCAGAAAGGAAACCCTTAAGTTTGTTTTTGAAGTAATAGACCCTTTATTAAAAGAATGCTGGGGACTACACGCCATTGACTACAATGAAGATTATGAAACGCATCAATATTTTTTAGAAGCCTTAATCAATCAAGGTATAGAGTTCAATGTCTCCAAAGATGCCGCAGAAGAGTACTCTAAATTCAGCTTTGCTTGGCCTGAAGGTAATGATAACTATAAAAAAATTATGACTACAAGGTTAGAAGAAGCTTTAATTAATGCTTAATTCACTAAAATCTACATCCTCACAAGACACTAGAAATACTTTCCCTCAAGGATAGGTTCAAATAAAAACTAAGGACGTTCTGACAAAGGTTCTTTTTCTTGCCTATATAGTTTCTGGTTGAGCTTGAATAGGTCTTCATTATAGTTCTTATCAGGATCGTACTCCCAGCCGTAAACCTTACAAACAGTCTCATCTAGTTTTTTATGCAGTTTATGGAGTTGACTAGCGGGTTCGTTAAAAAAGGCATTGTATAACTGCGTGATACCCCATTGGCGGGTTTTCATTTCGGTCATGCGGTAGGCTTCTAGTTCTTCCATCACCCTACGCACAGTGTCTTTTTTCTTTTCGGGGGTGTCCCATAAGAAGGGGAAAGTATCAAAACAGGTGGTGTTAGTGTATCGAGTGTCAGCCTTTAAAGTTGAACATTGTGCTTTTACCCAATGTTGGTGGAATGCAGAAGTAATCATTCCTAACAAGTAAAAATCATCCGAAGCTACTACAAAAGATGAATTAACGTAGCATAAAAAATCGTGAGTCAAGAAAACAGGCATTGACCACTTACTAGTTCCTGGAATAGCGATATATTTAGATAAGCTTGATATTGCTTTCCTCATTTTATTTCTATTCCTCCAATGAATCCACCATTTCTCCTGATGATAAGTTGGATTCTTAGAGTCGTAACCTTCTTCATTAATGAGGTTGTTTTTAAGATACTCAAATGCAAAAGGGTATAAAGAGGCTTCTTCTATTGTCCTATCATTAAAATCAATAATCATTTTTGGCGGCTTAAAATCAACCTTATCCGCTAAGTCATCCGCTGAAACTAAAAACTTTAATATATCTTGATACTTACTATCTTCCACTATCCATTGATTAGCCAGTTCAATATTCACCTCAAAACGTTCTAATGGGGTAGGAATAACACCTTGAAAACAAATGTTATTATTAGTAGTTAATAGTCTTGCTTTTGTGACATCTGTACCTGTTGTCAAGTCTGGGTTTATAAGATCTACTTCCTCTTGGTCTAAAAACTTTTTCCCTTTATAATTTTTTTCTTTCGTCCAATTTACAATAGAATGGTGAACTTTTGCATCTCCTGTCCATATTAATGAAGATATAGCATTAAATATTATTCCACCATTTACAGTAATATGATCAAGACTTGCCTCTCTTGAAACATTTTGCTTAATAGAATTTGTGGCTACAAGACCTATCCTTTTTGCATGGTGAGCCTGAGCTAATCGAAACCAATAAACGCAATAATCGGCTGATTTATTGATATCCCCTCCATGTTTCTCAAAAATTTTATCTACATACTCATCACCGAAATCTTTTCTTAATTTACTTCTCCCTGAAAATGGTGGATTACCAATAATTACATCAGTTTTTGGCCACTCATTAAACAATGCATCAGCACAAACAATGTTTTTCTTCAGATCATCGAGTGGTAAAACATCTTCAGGTAAATTGAATTTATTGACGGCTATTTTCCTGCCAATCTCAAGCGTTAACCGTGCTAACTCCACAGCAAAAGGCTTAATTTCAAACCCATAAAACTGAAGCGGTGTAACATAAGACATTTGAGCTTGCTGTGCATCACGAGCCGTTTTCGCATTCTCATTAATTAATAGCATTAATTGCTTTTCTATGCGCTTCAATTCTTGATAGGCAATATATAAAAAGTTTCCACTACCACATGCCGGATCCAGTACTTTGTACTGACGTATATCTTTCAAGCATTGATTCAGTTTTTTTATATTTGTACCGGCTTTCTCAATCCGTTCATCCCAATACTGCACAATCGTCGGATTCACGATTTTATAAATATCAATCTCACTAGTAAAGTGGCTTCCCTGCACATGGCCAATGGCTTTTTCAAAGATAGTACCAAAGATAGAAGGTCGCACTTTTGACCAATCATAATCATAGCCCAAGTGATACAAGATGTTTAGCTCATCAGCTTCCAGTTCAATGGGAGTAATTGTTTCAAACAATCCACCATTAAAATACTTCACACCTTTAAACCGCCCGCCAGTGGCTTCTTTTCTGGTATTCATTTGGGTAAACAAACCCGACAACACATTATAGGTATTGGCAGGGCTTTTCAAGCAATCCTTGAGTAAATTTGTAAACAGGTTATCCGGCAATAAACCAATATCTTCTGCAAACAAACACAACACGCACTGCAACACAAAGCGTTGCACGTCCTCTTCTGTGGCATCATGTTTTTTGCGTCGTTTTAAAATGGATTGATACAAGTTACTAATTTCTGCTGAGGCATCCTCAGTAATATCCACCATATTTTGATGAAAACGGGGTTCTTCACCCAGCATAAATAATAAGGCTTCAGGGTGTTGGCTCAATTGATCCAGTGTCAGAATTTGAACAGGATCATCAACCTGCACGTTAAAATCATAAATCCAAAATTCATCAAAATTGCATAAGATGCCCACTCTGGGCTTGGGGGTACACCGTGTCCAATAGGTTAGTAACTGGTTATAATGATGCGTTAAGTTTGTTCCCCGTTGCTTCATTTCAATAATAGCCACCTTAGGAAACAAGCAATCCAAAAACCCTGTATTCCCTTTTTTAGAACTGGCCTTTTGAGCATTCTCAAATGTACCCCCTGCTCCCATCACATCGTCATAGCCAAAGCATTGAAAAAATCGATTAAGATACGTTTGGGCTTCGCCCCGTTCTCGTCCCTCACAATTGGTTTTTACCCAAGCATTAAATCCTTCTAGCCGAGTTAAAACCTCTGTTTTCTCAATAATCACAGTCACTTTGGTAGATCCTTAAAAATATAGCTTTAAATTTAGTATTCTTCTATTCTAACCGCTTCAAAGACAATTAAGCCATTCAACATCAACTGAAAATCTAGATATTCAGTTGATTCTATCTGAGATAGATTATTATAAGGCTATCTTCAAGGATTAGTACGTTTAACAAAAGAAGCAAGAAGAATATATTAATCTACATATACTGCTAAACCTGCTATTTATGCTAAAGTTAAACCTTAATCTAAATTTCAATCAAAGTTCTTCTTTTATAGCTCCCGAATTCAATTTTGGTTTTCTTATCAACCTAGCTTTATTTCTCTTTTTGCCTTCAACCACAACAGGAGTTTCTTCTGAGACAAGCCATCCTGCCTCTTCCAAAAGTTGAATTGAAGCCGCTATCTTTTCTTTGTCAGCTCTTAATCGATTAGGGCCTTTCTGTTGAATGTTTGCCATTGATACATACGGCTCTTGCCACTTATTAACAAGCCAATCCCTTAAAAATTCTGCATCTTGGACCTTCGGATTTATTAATCCCGAATCATACAAACGCTTGGCTTCAGCTAAATAGTATTTGCTCAACTCAATTCCATCCAACATACCTTGCTCAGAAATCTCTCGTTTCTCTGAATCTACAAAATAAACAATCGCTGCAGCTAGACGCATAGCTAACTCGCATGATTTATTAGCAATTCCCGATATTTCTCTTAAAGAGCCCTCTGGTCTTAATTCTATTTCAATTTCAGCTTGTCTAGCTTCAAGG
>CAYGPY010000008.1:0-28802 GCA_964351765.1 uncultured Vampirovibrionales bacterium | reverse complement strand
TTCTATGGTTTGTATAAAAAAGTTCTGAAAGAACATGAAGACAAGCTCAGTGAGCTGACAAAAGAGTTCAATAAAAAATGTGGCAAGCTTAAGGACAGCAGCACACCTTGGAATAAAAACAAAACAAAAGACAACCCCAACGATTTCTTCAGACCCAAAGATCAACCCAAAACCAAATCTAAAAACATGTCGGCACCACTAGAAAATCAAGAGGGGTTTTGGGAACAAGTAAGTAAAACCACCATTAAGGATAAAGATTCGGGTGAGCCTCTGGATGGTAACATTGTCGTCATTCCTAAAGATCCTATGTTCTTGCCGTCTCAGCCTAAAGACTTAATCAGCTCCATTCCTGAGGATAATCCTGACATTCCTTTAGAAGGCGATGATATTCATAGCCCACCTACTGATGAATCAGCGGGTGTTGTACCTGACAACTCAAAGCCTTGGGTTAATGAAAAAGTTGACCTCAGAGACTGGGCTATGCTCAATCTGGCGGGCAAAAGCAAAGCTGCTGAAGACAATGTTTCTGAAATCTCAAATAACGACGGCCTTATTGCCGGAGCACAGAGCAACTTATCACTTAAAACGGCACACTATAAACTTTCTGATCAAATACACAAGATGTTTTTAGGTTTCGTTCAGGACTTTAATACATATCCTGATGCGGCAAAGTTTGAATTGTCGGAAAACGGTCTTCCTGTCTTCAACGTAAACAATGATGATGATAAAGAATTACAGCAACATATCAAAGAACTCTTAAATCAACACTATTTAATAGAGCTACAAAAAACACTTTATAATTCTGGGCTCCAATTTTTCTGGGATATTTACCGTGTTTCAGACGAGGAGCTAAAACGCTTTTCTGAATTTAACTTAACTCGTATTCAACTGCGAAGCTATAAAGCCATTGCCGATCAAGACGGTGACGGTATTGTAAGTGATGACGACGTGAAAGGCGCTATCCTTTTAGACCATGGAAACCAAGCCGCTAATTATGTTGCAACGATTTTCTTGATGGATGCACAGCGTAGTGGCTCGCCTTTATATCTGATTGCAACAAACTTTCTTTCCGGTGTGTTTAATCAAGCATGGACAAGTGGGCAGTTTACAGGGATGGCGATGCCTATTAAAAATACGCCTGCAACCCTCGATGGTTTTAACTATCCGCCCAGCGATGCCCCAACGCCCAATGATATTAAAATGCCGAAGAACGAAGAAGTATTTAATGATATCGATCTTGAAGGGGATGGTAACAATACCTTCAATATCTCAAACGATGATGAGCAAGAAGTGCCCAAAAATGGTAAAAACGATCCCAAGCGTGGGCCAACCGTCATCAAAAAAGGGGATGATATAAAAACAACAAAACCAGCTGGTAAACCCGATGGAAAACTAGGGGGTAAACCCGCCAAAACAGGCACAAAACCGCCAGTGGTAAAGCCTGATGATACAGTTGTTACAAAAGCAACATGCCATGCTAAACATGAAGGCATCGCCTCTGAAACTCAAAAAACAGTTTGGGTTAAAGCGAAATCAGAGACCTTTATCGCCAGAATTTATATCGACCCGAAAACAGGCGCCGAATCAGGTTACCCTGATATTAGAAAGCTCATAGCCAAAAAGGGTCTCGAGTTTGACATGCAGAACTTTGATCACAAATGTATTTCAATCAAAGTGATCGCCTATGACACAATAAAAATTTCGACACGTTTGTATAATGATAAGGTTGCTCGTTCTATAGGTACTGAGGAATTCAGCTGGAGAGACTTCAAAGTAATAAGACAAACCTCTCGATATACAACGATACAAGTACCCGCGCTCGTGAAAATTAAAGTTAAATGTTTAAAAAAGAAAGTGGGTGTACCAGCGAAATGCCCTGTTGAGAAAAAAGACTGTGACTGCTGTAAAGGCGAGACCTTGCCACTTAAAGGGGGCACTAAAACAACAACGGATGGAAGCAAGTCTGCATCGCCGGGCCCTAAAAACACTACAGGCACAGACAGCACAAAAACAAATACCAGCAAGCCAGATGTAAAAACTGATGGCACTAAAACTGATGGGTCAAAACCAAGCAGTACTGCGCCAAAAACGGGCGAAACTGGCAAAAAACCGGCTACAAAACCGGCACAAAAAGCACCTTGTAATAAGTGGGTTAAATTCAAAAGTATTGTCGATCTTGATCCTAAAAAAGGACTTGTAAGGACTCCGATTTTTCAAGAATTGGCAAAGCACATTCGTAGGAGTGGTTATGATTACAAAGTAAGTGAATGTCAGTTCGTATCTACAAAGGCTATTGTGTACGATACAGCCGTTCTAAACAAACAAGACATTGGACAATTGTTAATGCGAAGGGTACCTTACAAAGTAGGAGAATACTTGGGCGGGGGCAACTACCAAGTCAAATATGCTCGCCTTTATAAGGCGACCTTTAAATGCTATCGAAAATGCCCGCCTGAGCCTAAAAAAGAACTCAAGATGGGTATGGACTTTGATCCAATTGATAGTGAGAGCAGTGCCAACGCCTCACAGAATGTGGGCTTTGTAGAACCCGCTTGTGATCGTCATGGGCAGGCTGATTTATCCTCCGTCAACGACACGCACTTCAATAAGAAAAGTAGTTGGAAGCAACCCTATGATGACCAGTGGGCCTTAAAGCGCATTGGTTTTAAATCACCCAGCGATTGGCCAAAAGAACCTAAACACAAAGTTGTTGTAGCGGTTATTGATACGGGTCTTGATTTTACGCATCCTGATCTGTTGGGTGCTTTGTGGACAAACAAAAATGAAGTTGCCAACAACGGTATTGATGATGACGGAAACGGCTTTGTTGATGACGTGCATGGTTGGAACTTTGTTGATGGTAATAATGACATTCGAGACAACAACGGCCATGGAACGTTGGTGGCCGGTATCATCGGTGCGCGAACGAACAACGGCAAGGGCATTGCTGGCGTGAATCCGTGGGCAAAAATTATGCCCGTAAAAGTAACCGACTTTGATAACGCAGGCACTAATATCACTGTTACCGAAGGTATTATCTATGCTGTGGATAATGGCGCTGATGTCATTAATATTAGTATTGGTGGCAATAGTCTCTCCAGAGCCGAACATCTTGCGGTTGAGTATGCAATGGATCGTGATGTATTAGTGGTTGTGGCCAGTGGTAATGACGGTGTGTCTACCGATAATTATTCACCGGCTGGTATTCCTCAAGTTATTACCGTTGCATCAACGGATCTGGACAATAAACGAGTTAACTTTTCTAATTGGGGATCGGCTGTGGATTTAGCGGCACCTGGCGTGGATATTTTATCGCTTCGGGCTCGTTATACTGATTTTCTCGTTTACGAAAAAACAGAGTACACGCCTCAGGTGGCTTATGTAGGAAATAAATCGCAGTATTACCGTACGGCGGGTAGCTCCTTCTCGGCTCCTTTTGTTGCGGGTGTTGCTTCGTTAATCCGTGCGCAACAACCTCGACTGTTTAGCGAAGATGTGGCACGTATGCTCACGTATTCGGCCATGGATATTGAAGAACCGGGTAAGGATCAATACACAGGCTATGGCCTGTTGGATGCCAAGGCCGCCTTAACAGCGGATCCTAAATTTCATATCGAAGCCCGAATTGATGGCGTGAAAGGGGTTCGCACCGATGAGGGTGTTGTGCTTCAGGTTGAAGGCTTGGCCGATGCCGACGCTTTTAAATCGGCATGGTTTGAAATAGCCCCTGTGAATACAGATGGCAGTAAACATTACGACTGGACCAAAGTGGGTAAAAACTTAAGCAAGCCTATAGAAGGCACATTAATCACACTTCCCTTTAGTGCTTTTGCTGATGCGCCAGAATGGTTAATTCGACTTGTGGTTACACATGAAAACGGCCGTCAATGGGAAAACCGCTACAAGGTGAAACTACGTTAGTAAATCATAAACCTAAAGGCATGCTATGAATCCTTCAAAATAGCGTTTCTGGAGTTGCTGGTTTGAATCTTATTGGTTTGACCCCACTCCACATTAGGGTAAACGTTTATTACTCTTTATGTATTTGTTTTATGATGGCTATATTGTTTTAAATATTTTTTGTTTTTCTGTTAGGAGATGTGTTGATGAAAAGTTTTGTGTTGATAACGGTTTTAGCCCTTAGTTTGGTAGGCTTAACGGGGTGTAATAAGGGTTACTCTACAACCAATGCCGAATTAGAGGCAATGAAAGTAGAGATAGCTGCACTAAAGGCCGAGAATGAACAATTGAAGTCCGTAGTGGTTGTGCCACAAGCCGAAGGCCTAAAAGAAGATGTGCTTGCTACTGGTGGTTCAACCAAAACCTTTACTGACTTAGATGAAGAATTATCCACCACGCCACTGATTAAAGACCTGGCGACATTGGGTCTGTTTGACAGTATGGGCGATGAGTTTAAGCCCTATGAAACCATTACACGGGCTGAGTATGTTCAATGGTTGTTTAAGGCTCATAATAAATTAGTTAGAAATCCTGAAGACAAAATTCAGTTAGCTCCCACCTTCGATCCTGGTTTTACCGATATTGATAACACGCATCCTGCCTTTAAATATGTAGCGTCACTCGCTAGTGCGGGGTATTCGGTCGGGTACGATGACAATACATTTAAGCCAGAGCAACCGATTACACGCGAAGAAATGATTGTGATTAAAGTGGGTGTGGATGCCGGAAAAAACATTGGTTCTAATACATCACAAATGAAATATGTTTGGGGCTTTAGTGATGGTGATCAGGTGGATGAACGCTATACGGGCTACATCCATGGTGACTATTATGTGGATGTCCCTAACATCCAACGTGCCTTTGGAAAAGTTGGTACGCTTAAGCCAAAGCAGCCTGTTTTACGCCATGAGGCTGCAGCAACGTTGTGGCAAGTTGGTAAGAATGCCAATATCGTAGGAACAAATTCAACCAAGGCCCTTGCTCGCTTACAGACCCAATCACAGTAGGCTTAAGCATATAAAGTAATCAACTTATCATAGCGATTACCGCGATTTCTGAGGCGCTGTTTTTTATGATTTACCCTAGGTAGAAAGAATCCCCTCGCTGTTTAACAGCAAGGGGATTCTGAGTTTAGTGAAGGTCGTTTTAGTTGTGAGCAATTACTCAGCCATTAACTGAAGCGCTACCTTTAAAGGATCGTTCACGTTGTATTGACCTTGATCAATGGCCTCAAGAAGTGATACAGCGGTTTCTTTATCAAGACCGACTTCTTTTAAGTAAGCAACGGTTGCTTCGAGCGCTTTCTCGTGGGTTAAGCCTTCAGCGATTTGGAATGCGTATTCTTTTTGAGCTAAGTTTAAAATCGCATCGGTTACGGATTGGTAGTTGCTTACTAAGAACATGTTGCTGGTTTGGTAACCCACAACAGGGCTGCCATTACCGTTACTTGGTTTTTTAACATTGCTGGTTCTAAAGCGTTGATCTTGGAAGAGGCTTAAGAAGTTCGCTTCAACCGAATCATCAGAGGAGCCCAGTAAGCTTGATAGTGCAAAACCAAGTTCTTCGTTAATGGTAAAGTCAACATCGCCTTGGCCGTTGATAATATCATTTAACTTAACGGCCTCACCTGTGTTGCCCAATGTACCGTTGTTAGCGCGAGAACTGTTACGAGTAACAATGTCTAACTCGTTAACGGCCTCAACTCTATCACCACCTGTATTTCTACCTACGGTGCTAACACCATCGTTGGCTTCGGTTACGGCAACAAGAAACCGAGGAGCTTCATTGTTGATGATGGTGACAACCTCATTGGCAGATTTATTGAAGATAGTATTGTTATCACCACCAAGGTCATCGATTAATTGTGTTGTATCGGCAATGACATCACGGTTTCGGCGAATATCCATTGCAATAGATTGTGAGCTACTACCGTTATTACCCGTGGCATCAGCCGTGGCTTTTGCTTTACGGATACCAATGGCAAGCGAGTCAGCCAAGGCACGACCTTGATTGCCTTCAAGGCCACCTTGGGTACGATAGCGCGTGTTTAAGCTTGCTGGAGCTGCTGCTGTAATGGTACCACCCACACCGGCTTCACCACCGAGGCCAGCTGTTGCTGTTGCTGTAGAAAAGGCTGTTTCAGCGCGGTTGCCGTTACCGTTTTCAAGTGCCATGGCATAAGCACGGGCTGTTGCACTACCACCGGTACCACCGTCGCCACCTTGAGCATAAATCGTACCCGCGTTGCCGACAGGGTTAGCGGGACCATCAAAGGTAACTGCGCCACCTTTACCACCCGTACCACCTTTACCGCCAATGGCTGTTGCATTGGCTGCAGCTGTTTTTTGAGGGGCTGCGTTGTGGGTGTCACGAGTAATCGCTGCGGCACCGGTACCACCGTCTCCACCTTTAGCGTAGACATGACTGTTCTTATTTAAGGTGCCACCGTATTGAAAACCAACAAAGCCGCCTTCGCCACCGTCACCACCAGCAAGTGCTGAGGCATCGGCAATGGTAGCATTCTGGCCGTGACCAATGTCAGCACCGTTGTCGGAGTTGTTTTCATTTACTGAGTTACGGTTAGAGCCACCACGACCACCGCTTGCATTAATTTCATCGTTTAACGTGATATCGTTGGTCGCTTTTAAAACAACGTTACCGCCGTTACCACCGACGCCTGGGTTGTTACCGTTTCGTCCGTGACCACCGTCACCGCCCTCGGCATTGATAACGCCATTTTGATTAATGTCTTCAACAGCGCTTAAGAAAACCGTACCACCGTCAGCACCGTCAACATTGTTGGTGCCGTTTGCACCGTTGGCGTTGATGGTTCCGCCTTGGGTAATTGAACCATCGTTGCCACTGATGGCATCGATGTGACTGTTCACATCAACGGCGTCGGTTGCAAACTGATCGCTGGAGGCGATTAAGGTTTTAACGGAATCTGAACCGCCGCCTTTGGCGATAATACGAACCACGCCACCCTCGGCGGATTCAATACCTAATACGGTTCCGTTGGCTGTTAAAATACCGTCGGTATTTACCAGTGAGCCTTCAATATTAATTACGTTGGTATCAAAGGTACCCACCACTTGGCCTGATGTATTGATGACCGCTGCACGCCCTGCGTCTTTTTGGAAGCTCACCATATCAGTGGCTTGCACGTTAACTTGACCACCTGCACCGTTTAAACCACGGGCATCAATGGATGAATTAGGAGCAAATACAGCGGATCCAACGTTAAATTGAATTACACCGCCGTTGTTACCAAAGGCTGAAATCTGTCCTTCTTGAAAGTAGAAGGCCGCATCAACGGTTACTCTGCCACCATTGGCTGTGGCATAACCACCACCGGCTAAGCCACTGACGTTGATGTTGCCATCCACACGCACAACGCTTGATGGTGCGTAAAAGTGGAGGTGACCACCGTTACCGGTTAATGAACCAGCCGGATCGGCTACGTTAGATACTTCGTGACCTGTAACGGTACTACCCGCTTTAATCCAGAGTCCGCCACCACCAGTATTAACAAACGTGGTTTTATCACCAGCCGTGTTGTAATACGTTCCGCCTTGAACCACTTGACCGTTGTTAACGGAGTTTACATCACCGGGGCCAGCAAAAGCCAGAGGTGACATGCTTAATGTGGTGCTAAGAGCTAAAGAAAACGCCATTAAGGATTTAATGGATTTAGCAAATTGAAATGGGGTGGATGAAATCATTAGATACCTTTCTACAATAATGTTCGGTCATCAAAAAATGAGCGAACCACACGGGTGTGTGTTTGGATTACCTTCTGTCCTAATTATGTGTGATCTGAGAACCCTTTATAAGAGCCAAAGGGATAAATTTAGCTCTATATATATAGACTCATCGATACCCCGTTTGTTCCCCGATCGGATTAACCCAAGTGTCTAATCCAAAGGGTTATAAAAAGAGCGAAAGTAAGGTGAGATAAGTATATATAGTGTATCGAAGATAACCACAAGTCAACTATTCTTGTAGTTGTTATAAGATGCTTTTACATAAAGCGTATTCAGGATTTCTAGTAACACAAGTTTGGCTTGTTGGGCGTTTATGTGTATAATACTAATTATACTGTTGATAATAATTCTCAAGAAGGTTTCTTGCTTATGAATGCTATGTCTTTACTCCACGCTTCGGTTGTTTCTCCTCGTGTTGTGCCGCCGATGGTGACTCAGTTTGGTAAGGGTGACAAGATTGTCACTTCAAATAAAGATACCCTTAAAAACCTGTTAAAGATGCTGGGGAAGAATAAAGAAAGCTTTATCGCGTTTCAGAAAGAACACGGCGTGCGTGTTTGGAAATTTAAAGCGGCGCTCACTTATATCTCGGTTACGGTGGAGCCGCTCGATGGTCAAGCGCTATCAGACGATAAGCTCAAGAGCCTGAATGCGGCTTTTGACCAGTGGCTTGGCGAGCACAGCAGAAAAGAACTGCCCCCAGCCAAAGTGCGCGATCGTAGTATTGAAAAAGGATGCTGCAACAAGTCTTGCAAGGGTTGCATCCCTGGCAACTCAAAAAATGCCAAACTAAATATTATGGCCTAAAGCCAAATACTTAAAGCGTTTTATTTATGGCGGCTTTTAAGTCTTCAACGGTGTCGGCATGCAGTGTACCAATGTGGCTCCATGCGATGTTGCCGTCTTTATCAACCAAATAAAACGTGGGGAAGGCGTTAAGCTTGTAGCTGT
Organism: uncultured Vampirovibrionales bacterium; assembly: GCA_964351765.1. Classification (GTDB taxonomy): domain Bacteria; phylum Cyanobacteriota; class Vampirovibrionia; order Vampirovibrionales; family Vampirovibrionaceae; genus CAYGPY01. The sequence goes on along the minus strand of CAYGPY010000008.1, from coordinate 20,127 downwards.
TTAAGAAAGCACGTTCAGGCTTTTCAAGAATCGGGTAGGTAATGCCGTACTCTTTAATAAAAGGGCCACTTGGTGCAGGGTGCTCAGGTGAATCGGCAGCGTTAATGGCCAAAATGACCAGCTTACCGTCAAAGGCAGAGACAATCTCTTTCATTGGCGTGGTGCTATCTTGGCAATGCGGACACAATGGCGAGAAGAACTCTACCAAGACAGGTTGTTTATTTTTGTAGCTACTGAGCGTGTAAGCCTTACCTTCAAGCGTGCTGAGTGTAAAGTCAGGCGCCGCGGTGCCCTCCTCAAGAAAAGGGGCTTCCGGCTGACGATAGACCACAGATGACGGTGGGGAATCACCTCCGTTGGTTACCGATGGATCGTTTGCTGAGGTAGCCGTACCACCTGAATTCAACACGCCATAAGCCAGAATGCTCATTACAGCCAGAATAACCAGAACAATTAAGATCGTTTTGGTGGTTTTCTTGCCATCATTAGAGGGCGCTGTGTTTTTAGAAGGTTTTTTAGAAAGGTCAGTCATAGTACTATATATTGTATCGCATAAATTCGTCGTGATCCTATCTAAGATGTTTATTGAGATTTTTTTATTATGAGTGAGCAAGACACAACAAAAGAAGCATTGAACACCAACGGAAACAACAAAGGCGCTAAGCTTGTTATTGCTTTGATGATTGCGGGCTTGTTGCTTCGGATTTGGTTGGGGTGGGTGTTTGTTGAAAGTGGCTGGGCCAAAACCCAAAATTTGGCCGCCTTTTATAACGCAGCGCATGCCTATAAATTATTACCGCCAATGTTAACGCAGTTGTATGCCAGTATGTTGCCTTGGGTTGAGCTTCTTGCCGGAGGTCTACTGCTATTGGGTTTTTTAACACGCTGGATGTCGGGAACCATTTCACTGATGTTGCTGAGTTTTATTATCGCCATTGGTTGGGCCTTATATCTGGGTGATGAAATTGATTGTGGTTGTTTTGTGGGTGGCGTTGTGGAGCCCGTTACTTGGGGGTTAATGATTCGAGACGTGATTATGTTGGTGGCTTCCGTGTATTTAATACTTCGACCGTCAACGTTCTTATCGCTAGATGGTTGGCTCAACGATGGCTCAAGTGATAACGTTGAGACTGATTAACTACGGCTGTTGTAACAGAATATTTGTTTACTTGTTTTTAAAAAATAATATCAGATCCTTTAAATTCATTTGTTTTTGATGCTAAAACGTAAATATAAGGCTTTGCGCCCCACAAAACCTAAAGAAAACGTTAAAATGGACGAAGACTAAGCTGGGAAGAGTCACACGCCTCAAATAGAAATAGCATGTTTAAAATTAGATTTGCTGTTACCCCTCTTTGTTAGCAGTGTTTAATTTTGCCTTAATTAAATCAAAACGAGTTTATTTAACCTTACGAGTCGCCTTTCGTTTACCATAAAGTCATCCTCTAGAATATCAGGGTGATGACTTAAGATTTTACACACCTAGTATTGAGGGTCTTTAATGGGAACCATGTCATTTGAAAACAATCAGCCATCATCGGTTAAACAGCGCTGGTACGAACAAAGCCCTGTTGCCTCTAGTGCGGTGGATTTGTTTTTAAGCTTACCGGAATTAACACGCCATTTAATTAGTAAGCAAATCGAAACACACGTGCAGTACATGCGCTCAGATGATGATGGTGTCAAGCAATTGGGACGCGATCGGGTTTTATCGTTGTACCAATCTCAGATGAATCGCCGTCAACTGGATAATGACCCTACTATTTCTAACGTGCTACGTAAAATTCAATCGTTGCCACCTCAAAAACAAAAACAAACGTTTGCCCAGTTGTTGGATGTGGGCATGATGGTGCACGGGATGACAGCTGCTTTAAAGCCTTTTGCCAGCGACCCCAATGGAAAAGAACGTCAATGGCAAACCATCCGGTTTTTGGTGGAAGTGTATTTTGATCGAGGGCGTGTTGCGGCGTTGCAATTAATGGACGAGGTTAGCTTGCCAGATCCGTTGCCACAAGAAGTGTCTAGTTTACTTGAAACGCGTTCTGTTGAGGGGGTTGCTAGACCTGAAGAATACGTGACGGGTGATGAAGATGGTATGCGCTTGGCTGATAATTAGTGCGTTAGCCACGTAGTGATTTTTGTTTAGCGACATGTAGACTAGGCAGACTTGAAACTTCTAGGTACAATGATGCGTATTAATTGTATTGTACGAATGAGGATTGTTTCTGTGACTTCTATTTTTTCTAGGCTAAAAACATTAACCAAAAAATCAGCCATCGTATCATCGCTTGCTTTGGCACTTGTACTTCCTTTGGTTGGTGGGTTAACTCCTTCTGTTTGGGCTAAGGATGAAGCACCTGCTTCTTCTGAAGATAGCTTGGATTCGCAACCGCGTCTGCCTGAGTATGATGCCAAGGTGGTCACTATTTTAAAAGGTATTATGTCAGCCAATGACATTCCTTTAACCCAAGTCAAAGATGTACGTGTTATCGCTGGCGAAGAACTCAACGCGATGACTGACGGTAAAACTATTTATTTTACCAAAGGCTTGTTTGATACGTTGCAAACCGAAGATCAACGTGCTTTTGTTATTGGTCACGAACTGGCTCACATTCTTGAAGGTCACGTGGCATCAGCCACAAAACGTCGTGTGGGTGCGGTGTTGCTGAACGAGATCTTATTAACGCGTTTATGGCGTCCTTCAGGTGGCGTTTCTAAAGTCGCACAGACGTTGGCTAAAAACGGTATTGTATTAGCTGATAAGCGTTTCTCTCGTGGTGATGAATATGAAGCGGATAGTACTGCTATTGAGTTGTTGAGTAATACACAACACGATCCAAAAGCAGCGCTTGAAGTATTTGAGATTTTTGAAGCCGAAATGGGTTCGGGTGGATCCCCTGAGTTTATGCGAACACACCCGATGAACAAATCTCGTATTGATGCGCTACTCGCTAAATACGACCACAAGTTTCAACCGACGGCACCAACAGCCACATCACGTTATTGGCAGCCAAATAACTATTAATCCGAATCTAATTTTTTAATCACTTCAGAACGACTGGTCATTATTTTGGCCAGTCGTTTTGTTATGAATGCCGCCCCATTGTGATTGGTGTGACGTAAGTCAGCATAATAGGGATCGGCTTGAATGTTACTTTCAATGCTTGGCATTTGAATCACCGCGATGTTTTCGCTCTGTGAAAACTCGGACACCATCTGCGTGTAGTTCTTGTAAGCATCAATAGTCTGAGCCTGGCGTTTGTACTCTGGATGATCAGGCCATTCCACTAGAACCGTATTAATATGTTCTGACTGTGTCCAGTTGAGTAACGTTTTTAGACGCTGTGGGGCAATGTGTGCATTTTGTTTGTAATAATCTAGTGCCCATAAATTTGGGTTATAAATAGTGGGTGCTACTTGTAAAGGTTGCCAGCCATCAAAGCCTACACAGCCCTCTTTTTGTGTGCCCTTTGTTGTTGGGTCAATCCACTTTTTAAGTAAAGTCACCGGTGATAATGCACGATTGTATCGATACAAGCTGCTGATTGATAGTAACGTTTTTAAGCGTAAGCTTTTAGGCAACGTCGTGTCGCTTAAAAAGGATTGCCAGTGCTGAGGGTTATGAGACAACCATTTATAGTAATAAAGCGGATTGGCACTAAAGTAGGGAAGTGCCATAAAATCAGCGGTTTCAATAAGAAGTAAATCAGGCTTGCCAAATGTGTTAATTAAATCGGGAAGTAGGTAACGATAAAAGACATGATCACTTGAAGGCAATCCAAAGTTGAACGCCTTTGTTTCAACATCAGCGTTGGCCATTTGTTGATTAAAAATAGAAGGGATAAATCCGTTGTGCGTGCGCGATGATCCGATGAACCACACCTTTTTAGGTGCTCCTTTGACATTTTGTTTTAATGTTACGGCTGCATGAGGAGTTGCTTTTTTTCGTAAGAATTGAGACGCATAGGATTGATTGAAATCAGCGAGGCGTTCGTATTTTAGATCGATGGGGTTTTCGACTTGTTCATCAAGCCAAAGTGATACCGATGAGGCACTGATACCCACATCAAGACACACCACGATTAGTAAGCCAATACAGACAGGCTTTAGCTGTTGCCATACAACGGTATGCCACGCTAGCTTTTTTTTAATTGTTGATGTTGTCGTTGAGGTCATCATTTTATAAACCGTCGTTTAGTTATCGTTAAAATTGAAAATAAATAAATTCCTGAGCCGGTGCCTGCATTGTAATCAGGCAATACACAATCACGGCATAGCCAACACCTTGAGACACCTGGAAAGTGAGAGGTGATAGCTTAAGTTGCTTTGCACGGATACTATGACATAGCCAATGAATGAGCATAAAGCCCACAATGAAAATAGAAGCCGTGTAGCCATTGAGCCCGATATCACTGGTGTCGAGTAAGCCTTGTAAGTGCTTTGGGTTGCTCATGGTTTGAATGATGTGCCACGCACTACTAAATCCGCGGGCTCTAAAGAAAACCCATGCAATACATACCACATGAAAAGTAATCAACCACGCGAGCAGCTTAGGGATAAATTTATTGAATTTAATAAACGTAAAAAACTTGTGCAGTGATAAGTACATCCCGTGAAGCACGCCCCAGATCACAAAGTTCCAACTAGCCCCGTGCCACAAACCACCCAATCCCATTGTGATAAATAGATTGCGATAGGTGATTAGTTTGGAACAGCGAGAACCACCCAGAGGGATGTAGAGATAATCCTTCAACCAACTCGAGAGTGAGATGTGCCACCGGCGCCAGAAATCGCTGATGTTGAGTGCGAAGTAAGGTGCTAAGAAGTTTTCAGGAAGGACATACCCCAGCATTAAAGCTGAACCTTGAGCCATTAACGTATAGCCCCAGAAGTCAGTAAAGATCTGAATGGCAAAGCTATAGGTGGCTATCCAGCTGGTATCAAATGCTTGAAGGGATGCATCACCATAGATAAGATTGACGTAGTTACCCAGTTGATCGGCCACAAACACCTTAATGCCAAAACCCAGCCAGAATAAATGAAAGCCCTTGCCCATACGTTGCCAATCAAACGGTGGGTTGGTATCAAACTGACGAAGGAGTTCACTCGCTCGAACAATCGGCCCCGCAATTAAGTGTGGAAAGAAGGCTACATAGGTTGCAAAGCGTGTAAACGACGGATCTGGTTTTTCATTGCCGCGATAGACATCCACCAGATACGAAATCAAAATAAAGTTTGTGAATGAAATCGCCAATGGTAAAAAGATATCTAGTTCTAAATGAAAGGCCGGCAGGTTGCTAATGTGAAAGACATGTTCAAGGGTGTCTAAAAGAAAATTGGTATATTTAAAATACCCCAGTAATAATAGTTCGGTGGTAATACCAAAGATGAGAATTTGTTTTTGTTTTTCAGGTGGGCTATTTACCATCCACCGGCTTAGCCAATAAAAATAAAGCGAGTCTAGAAAAATAACAGGCCCGTAGATTAAGCCAAACGGAGGGCTCCAGCTCATGTAGAACACATAGCTCGTAATCAAAAGTAACGGCACACGAAAGCGCTGGTCACTCTTCCAATACAGAAGCACAACCACCAATAAAAAGATCATGTATGTGAGGCTACTAAAAACCACCGAAGGATCGTTACCTATCTATCCATTCTTTTGAGATTCTCATGACATTGTTAATGCCATTTATAGAGGCACAACAATGATACCCTCTATTTTATCAACTTAGAGAGAGGACTGACACTGACCGATTGGCTTAGAGCGATTTAACGGGAGGTCGTAGTGCTACGGCGTCATTCTTTGAACGGTATCCACCAACTTAGCCCCTAATGCCGGTAGTTTTTGAGCTGTTTGGCCTGTGGTATCAAGCTGGCCGTTGGCGGTGTCGTTATAGGTGGCGCTTACTTGGTGAGGCATGCAGAAGGCGTTCAGGTTTTTAAAGACAATGCGCAATTGATTCATGGCGGCCTCAGCACCCAGTTTGCCACCCGATGCGCCGACCAAGCCCACGTATTTATTTTCAAACACGTCACGAGGCATTAAATCTAAAAAGTTTTTAAGCACGCCACTGTACCCACCATGGTATTCAGGTGTACCAATCACAAAGCCATCGGCTTGCTTCACTTTGCTAACCAGATCCAATACATCTTTGCCGTAACTGTCAGGGGCATTGTCACGACCATCACAGTAAGGGAGAGATTTATAGTTTGCTAGATCGATATGATCGACTGTGGCACCTGCATTTTTAGCGCCTTGTAAGGTGCTACTAACCATTTGGCGTGTTAATGAGCCTTGGCGTTGGCTGCCTGTAATACCCAAGATATGTGTCATGGTGTTCCCTCAAACTGATGTGTTCATCAATTCTATTTTACGTCTGTTCACCTGTGGTTGCAAACTCACCTTAATACAACACGCTATTGCGCTGGATTAGCTTCAGTGGTGTAGCTTTCATCTTGTTCGTTCCAGCTAATGCTTAGTGTGTTAGGACGACAGCATACTTGGCAATCTTCCACGTAGGATTGGGTTGAGCCTCCAGTAGGATCAACAAAAATGCTGTTGGGTTCAAAGCAATAGCTACAATAAAAAACAGAATCCATACGATGTGTTGCTTCCTTCACGATACGATTGCGTTTGTGGCATCATAGCAGAGTAACTGCCCCTAACCTATGAGAATCCAATAACAATGCTTTCTGATGAGATGATGATTCAATTAAAAGCGGTCGAGCCCATTCATATTCACGACACGCTGTACTATAACATCGGCTTTGTTCGCCTGAGTGCAGAGGGCGTTGCCCTGTCTGATCAGGCAGAAACGATGCGTATTAATCCCGAAGCCTTTTACCCCAATCCTGTTGTGGGTGATTGCGTTCAGGTGACTATGGTGATGGGCACGATTATGGGGGCTGAAAAAATTGTAACGGCTTAGATCTTATTTAGATTTTTCACTAACCGCGAATAAACTGATTCTCTCGAATTTCTTCACCAATACTAGTAGGTTCGCCATGGCCGGTTACCACGTGTGTGGCTTCATCAAGCTTGTACAACGTACCTTTAATAGAGGTTTCGATTTGCTCATAGTCGCCACCCCATAAATCAGTGCGTCCAATCGCTCTACGAAACAACGTATCGCCAGCCAGTAGTAGTTTTTGATCGTCAAAATGGAAGCTGGTTGAACCTGGTGTATGCCCCGGTGTGTGTAAGCATTTGCAGGAGATACCGGTGAGGTTGATTTCTTCTTCGTGCTCAAGCCAGTGTTGAGGCAAAGGTTGGGCTTCAAACGGAATAGCCCAGCGACCGCATTGCTCTTCTAAGTTTTCCCATAGGATTTTATCCTCAGGGTGCAGTGCCAAGGGCGCGCCGGTTTTCTCGTGTATTTGGCCTGCGGCTAAAAAGTGATCAAAGTGGGCATGGGTATGCAGAATATGCTTTACCGTGTTCAAGCCATTTTCAGAAAGCAGCGCTAGAATACGATCCGCATCGCCACCGGGATCCACCACAATCGCCTCACCTGTTTCGGTGTTTCCAATTACAGTGCAGTTGCATTGCAACGGACCCACGGGGAAGCTTTTTACAAATATAGGGGAGTCCGTTTCGTTTTGAGTGGTTGTCATAGTCATTCCTTGGGTTATTCAATATTTAGGCATTGAAGATACATTAAGCCTCGTTATCGGCTTGACGGGATAATTTACCACCGACTGCTGAGACACCAGCACCACCAATTAAAAAACCAATTTGTTCGCCGTATTGGCTTAGGGCGTTTTCACCGTCTTCAATCAGGGGGCGATCTTCTTGGATACGATCGTATGTTTCCAAGCCCATATCAACACCAGTCAGTAGGGCAACAAGGCCACCACCAACCAGAGCCACTGTGCCAAGCCCTTTTTTGATTACGGAACCAAGTCCTGAAAATTGAGGCTGAACAACGTTTGTGGACGGTTGCGCTGTTGCTTTAATTGCGTGTGTAGTACTACGGCGATGTAATGCTACGTTTGCCAAAGGTGTGCTTGAAGCAAAGTTAGATTGAATGTTCATCGTGATTCCTTCTTTCTAATTCTATAAAATTACTGACTAAATTCATTGGCTTTCTTTAAGACTGGGGGTTGGCCAAAAGGCTCGATATTAAATAAGACTTGTTTTACTCGTCCATGTTTTGTGAAATTCGGAGCTATATAGTGAAGTAAAGCCTCTTCAACATCTATAATGTTAGTCAAAAGCAACTCTTGGTTTTTAGGAGTATTGCCTTTTAATATAGTAATTGAGGACTTCATTCGGACAGTATAAAAATCTAAAATTTCTGATGTACTTTCGTCATTGCCATCTCTAAATCCTTGCCGTGTTGCGTCAAAATAAAAGTCATCAAAGTTTCCTTGGCATAAAAATGTTTCAATATTCCACCTGGTAGTGTCTACTCTAATGATTTTGAAGCCATCAATTCTTTCAATTCCAGATCTATAATATAGTCTGCCATTATCATTTCTTTTTACTCTTATTTCTTTCCACATTGTTTAATCCTTGAAAGTAGTTTGCTTTGTAATTTTAATAAATTAATATTACTGCAGCTATGCTAGAGAAAACAGTGTGTGAAATCAAATCGGTGGGTGGCTATATTTTAGTTCTTTCTCTACCACGTTAAAACAGGGTGCAGGGCTTGCTGAAGTTTGTATTGATAAGTGCTAACACCTTGCTCAAGACTCGCTTTGACGTGGGTATAGATGGCCGATACGCTTTGGGCATTCATGCAGGCTGTGATTTCTGGATTGGGGTGCATTTTAAGTGGCAATGTGTATTCTGGGTAGGCAATGGTATAGGGGCAGGTGCGCTTGGTGTTGTTATTACCAGGGCCTGAAAATTCTCGGTAGCAGGGCTGGCATTTTAATGTGGGCCCATCATTGCCAAACACAGCTTGCCACACAACGCCATTAATAATATTGAGGTTTTCGGTATAGCCCATGCCTTGAGGGTGGGTGCTACCCCATAAAATAATAGAAGGCTTATTCAGTGCCTTACTGGCATGGTTAAACACACTGTCTTGGCCAATGAGCAACTTGCAATGCTTTAGTGCGCCAAAGACGTGCTGGAGGGTGTGTGATGGTAGACGAATGACCCCGTCAACAACCTCATCGGCTTCGGTGCCTAGTTGGTATATCGGCAAGTTAAAATCGTTTTTAATATGCTCAACCAGTTTAGCCCAGCGATCCTTAGGCCAATTTTTATAGGGTGACCATAAACTGTTGGGGTGAATCAAAACGGCATCGCTGTAGTGTTTACCAAAGGTCTCATCTTCGTCCGACAGCAGTAAAGAAAGTTCTCTACTGGGCGATAAGCCTGCCGAAAGACAGAAATGCTCGGCAATATGCAAAGGGATGGCATGCTGAGGGAGATCGCGCTTAGCATAGAACGGATACTGAAGAAATACCGTTTTTTCAGCTGACGGCAGATGCGCTGTTTGCGCTCGCATGGTTTCTTCATCACCGCCCTTAATGGTCACAAGCTCATCAATCAAAGGATGATGGGCCAAGGCCGGTGCATATTTGGGATGGCACACAAACCGAATCTGATAGCCTTGCGCTTTTAATTGAGGAAAGAGCGCTGTGGCCATCAACAAATCCCCCATCGCACCAGGGCGAATGAGTTCAATAATCGGTTTTGTCATGGTGGAGTCAGTTGCCATGGCTCTATAGTAATGCAGACATAGGTTTAAATCAGCAAGATAGAAGGAAGCTAAGAAAACAGGTTTTTGTTAGGATGGGTAGACACACTTTAGTATTGATTTGAGGGATGACCCACTATGTTTAAAACAACGACAACGGCATTGTTAATAGCCTTAATGGCTGTATTGACCTTAACGGGGTGTGGGAGCTCTGTGGAAACGTTTACTGAGCCGGTGCAGGCTACGCTGAACGAGGATGCTAGCTTGCAGACCGTGCGCATTGATGTGAATCACGGCTATGCCCCCAACCATATTGTTGCCAAGGCTGGCGTGCCTTTAGAAATGGTGTTTGCGCGTGATGAAAAACCATCGAGTTGTGCGGCTAAACTGGAGATTCCTGCGGCTGATATCAAGGAAACCTTGATCAACCATCGCGATACCGTGGTCGTTGTGCCTGCTGAGATTGCCAACGCGGGTGAAATTTCGTTTCATTGCTCAATGGAGATGATGACCGGTAAGATTGTGTTTGAAGGTGACGCCGCTAAGCCAGAAGCAAGCACGCCAGACGAAACAGCGAGCTAGACTCTAAACTATTCCGTCTTCGTTTTAAGGGTTGTAACACCTTGAAACATACCCGCACAAAGTCTCTTCATATTGTTTTTATGCACATATAGGGATCAACAAGACAGGGGAAACGGGACGTATGTCAGTTCAGTCAACACCAAACTCAGTGCAATTTGGGGCTTCAGCCGTGCCTTACAAAGGCGTTGTTAAAGTATTGGAAGGTCTTGGTTATAAGTTTGCAAGACAAAAGGGTTCAAGTCATCAAGTTTGGAAGCATGCTAAAACTAACGCGTCTGTTGTAGTGCCTAAGCATGGTAATGAGGTCAGCGCTGGCGTGGTTAGAGATATTGCCAAGTTAGTTGGCGTCTCCACTAGGGATTTAGAACGTTTGGCATCAAATCCAAAAGCCATTAAAAAGGCATTAAAAAACGGCGGTGTTTTAGCGTAAGTTTAGAGGTTTAATTGAAAAATTAAACCTTACGTGCCACAGCCAGAAGTGAGCCACCCATGGGGAGGTTTAGTCCTGCTTTGATTAAGTTTGCCTCAAGAGCCAGAATCGGATCAAGAAGCGCATTAGCCACAGGGCTTGCTTTTAGATGCTTCAGCAGTTGATCGTTGTTGGTCATCTCGTAGCCGGTGAGCTTTTCAATCGTTCGGCTGGCCAACATCGCCGGAAAAGGCAATGAAATAAAGGAGGTTAGTTTTTCTACTTTAAAACCGGCTTGTTCAAGCTTGGTTTGAAGCTCATTGCGGGTGTAGCGACGCTTGTGATGCATAAAGGCATCAAACGAGCTCCACATCCACGGATGTTGAGGCACCGTGATAAGTACAATACCTTCAGGGGCAAGGGCTTCGTGGATTTCAGCCAGAACGGTTTCATCCTCGTCGATGTGCTCAATCACATCAAAGGCGCCCATTGCGTTAAAGGTGTTTTTAAAAGGAATGTTTCGGGCATCCATCTGAAACAATAAGGAGTTGGGCAGACGTTTGGCGGTAAAGCTCAGGCCATCGGGCAGTAACTCACTGCCGTAGGTCACTAAATTCGGGTTGTTGTCGCTGAGGTGTTTTAGCACCACGCCGGTGCCACAACCGATTTCTAAAAAACTACGGGCATCCGTGGTTTTGCCACTGGCGTATTTGTTAATCGCCCAGTGGATAAGACGATTTCGGGTGTTGTACCAAAAGTGGTTGGCCTCGATGTTGTACATAATCTCGTGATGAGTCGGGTCAAAGCCTTCGGTGTCCTCAGCCAAGTCAGGGGCAAAGGCCGGAAAACCGCGTAGGTCTTGCGCGGGATATTGGGCAGAATCGAGTAAGGCTGTGCTTGGTGATGCTGCCGATTGAGATGCTTCTGGCGTGATTGCCGACATAATAAGAGTACCTGTTTGGTTCATACAACTGTATCGATTAAAACACGCCTGAAGACTGAAAATTGCTTTTTAGCCTCAATTATGTCGAATCGTTACATTTTAAGCCTCTGAAGGAGGCTGGAACGCTCTGAAGACAAGATAAGCTAGGTTGGGAACCAGCGGTTCATGGTGGTCATCAGTGGATGATGTAAGTCGTCGTCGTCCTCAGGAATCACAATGGAGCGAACAAAGCTGTCTTTCACAAAGAGCTCGTCGCTATTGGTATCGTGCTCAAATACAGTTTTGGTCTGTTCGTTTAATAAAATCACCAACGGCACCTTGCGTGAATCCTGATGTTTGATTTCAAAGGTCATCTGCTCCGTGCAATGGGCTTCGTGAGCAATGACAATCAACATCTTAGAGTAATCAAGCGGCTTGATTAAAGGCGTGTAATCACCTTGGGTGGTGATTAACTCAGCATTGTCCTGAGGCAAATGCACGTTAAAGCCATAGGCTTCTAAAAAATCGCCAATGCGTTCGTTTAGATCACGTTGCTCAGGGGTCTCGTGTAAGGCCGAGATGTAAACCATTTCGAAATTTTGACTCATAGTGTTTATTTTAAGCCCGATACGCCTGAAACCTTATGATAAGGCTCATTTTGAGAGAGCTTTGTTGGATGAGTAATCATAAGGAACGATTAAAACAGGCCGTTTGAATCATAGAAAAAAACGAATTTTAACGATCTCTCTGTAAGCTTTGATTCTAAAGAATTGTAGGCAATCATCCCAACCCTCTAGGGCGAAGGCATCATTAAAATCAGCCAAAAGTTGCGTGATACGAAGGAATGACAACGTAGTCAGAATTGGTAAAATAGTAATAAGAAATGGTTACTCCAAGAACCAATAGGTGGAGCTCTAGATGGTTAATCAGAATCAGTTTTTACCAGCGCAAGAAAAATTAACGCATTCAGAAATAATGGCTGATATCCGAGCCGCGCAACAGCATTATAAAAAAGTCGGAAATATGTCCCGCCTTGAATTATTTGACTCCCTCTATCAACAACTGCAAAAAGACACGCCTATAAACCACGAACGTTGAGAAACGAGTGGTAGGGAAGAGGAAACTCTATTTAGCTGAATACAATGTGTTTTACCAGTGGAGTGAGTTGGGGTTATTTGGTGACTAAAAAGCCAATAAAGGCTGAGAAGAAAATAACGGCACCAAGTACAATAAAGATCAACGGATCTTGATTGAGTCCATAGCCAAGGTAAGGCACAGCAATACCCAAGCCAAGAGAACCAACGATGCTGGCGAAAACAAAGGTATCTGCTATACGTGATTTGTTCATGATGGGGTTGTCCTTTGTGTTCAGAAAACAAGTAATACCGGCTTTTTTAGTTCTCAAGATGAGGGCCGTTTGTTCAACGCGTTTCAGTAATGAGAATTTAAAAATATACAGCCAAGTATAGTTGTATATTTATAACCATAACCGATTTAGGGGGCGTCCTTATCCTGCAAATGATTGAGAAAATCCAAGTGACTACCCAGAGCTTACTTTGGGCTGCGATCAATAACAGAAATAAGCAGGTAATTGCTATTTTTACAGTATTTGATGTAGATGAATTGCTGTTAATGCCCTTAATTAAGAATTAAGTGGATAGTTTGATTGAAGCGCCTCGATCGCATCATAGGTCATGATCTGGACGGTTTCAAGCTGATGAAGGCAGGCCTTGATGTAATCAACGTCAAGTTCAATGGTACGCTGTACGCGTTCAAGCAAGTCGAGCTTAGATTGACTGCGCTGCTCTTGATGGGAACGACGGTGCATCAGCCACACTTCACGCTGAAGGGCATAATAAACAACAGGATGGTCCACTAATTTTTTTGAAAACTGTTTTAAGTTTTTCTGATGTTGCTGTAATTCTTTGCTCGTTTTTCGTGAAACATCTACACGGGTCGTGCTTTGTTCACGTTCTAATAAGGCAGTGAGTATTGGGTGCTGCTTTATAATTGTGTTGGCGTGGAGCCGCATTGCTTCAATGTGTTTAAGGGTGTCGAAGAGTCTTTTTAAGAGCTGCTGGCTTCGTTGAGAGGCAGATCTTTTGTTTTGTTGTGGTGATGCTTGTTTGCTATCTAAGGTGAGGGCACGCGCAGGAGAGCCTGTCTCGGGATTAATATATGTGTGCTTGTAGTCACTGAGTGAAATTAATTCAAAGCCCTCGATATGGGCACCACCTGTTGAAGCGTTAAAAAGCTTTACTGACGTGTTTTGATTGATGTCGCGTGCCATCTCTTCAAAATGTTGTCGGTATAGGTCGTAATCCTGACCGGTTAAAAGTGTTTCGCCTTGCTGGCCTCTAATTTCAACTACGGGAATGTCACGGTTTAATGTGTTGCCTGAGGCCGTATTGATTTCAGAGAACGTGTAACGCTGATCGTGCAGTTGATTGACGTGTACGTCACCGGCATAAATTTGTGTGCCTTGAAACGCGAGATCTTGACCCAGTAATATGATGTTTGAATGCCCCATTGCAATGCCTGCATTAAGGGCGAGCATAGATACCGTGCCACCTCCTGTTACCATCGGGGCATTCTCTTCAAACGTGGCGTTTAACCATTGGGCGAAACCACTATAGCTTTCAAGATGAATGTAATAGTGATGCTTGGCTCGTGTTTGATAGCAGCATGGTTGGGCAAAGGGCCCTAAGATAAAATTAACTTCACTCACGCTAGAAGGTACGTTCGAAAGCTGTTGAGCGGGACCTTCAAAATCAAGAAATACACAGTAGTCGGGAATAATATCATTTTCAAGCAACAACTTGAGCGCACGGCCAACACAAATCAACGTTGCATAAGGAGACATTTTTTTTAATGCCAGTATGTTTTTATCTAGCGAAGGTCCTGCTGATATAATAATGGCAGGCTTGCTATGTTGTTTTACTGTGTTGTTGAGTATCGCAAACGAATTTGCTTTGGGTAAATAGGGAAGCGATTGAAAAAAACTTTCGCACCATTGGTGATGATAGGCCAGTGTTACATCAACACTGTTTTTTTTACGCTCAATGGCAGGTTTTACAACATCTCGAATCACACAAGGCAGCTTGCTTTGCCACAAGGCAGCTGTGCTTTGAAGGTATAAAAGATCGACGGTGTCGCCGTGCATGTAATGCTGGTGCAGTGAATCTGATAGCCCAGAAGGATGTGTTAAAAGATGAACTCGTTCGGAATTTAATAAGTGACTGATATCAATAGAGGTGATTATTAGTTTTAATAAGTGAAGATTGGGTTCATAGATGTGAACATGACCTTTGGAATAATTAAAAACACTTTCAACAAGGTACCCAAGCCCTAATCCAAAAACAATATGGTGTGTGTCTGTACTGGTGTGGCAGTGATTAAGCAGTAATGTTTTGATCTCAGGTAGCGGGCCCTCTTCAGCGTAAAGAGATATGTTTTTATACGAGAGCGATAAGCCATAGTGTGCCTGATGAATACGATAGTCACTAGCATTATTATCGATGGCGTCTTTATTGACTGTGTGCTTGATTGACGGGATTTGGTTGAGCTGCTCAATCAATTGACGATAACGAGGCATCGTTTGTTTTGCACGATGTAATGCGCGCATGTTTTTTTGGTAGATGTCGGGGTTGATATCAGTGGTGTCGATATCTTTTTTGGGTATTTTCTGGAAAGGTTTTGTCACAAAAGGGCTCTTTATCATTAGGGCTTGTTTTCTTTACTAGCGTATTCGAAAGCTCTCAAAAACACTGTAGTTAAATAGAATCTGTTTTGATAGAAAGACTGATTCTAAAGTAGCGTTTCTTAAGCTTGAAATCGATGGATGGACTTTCTGTTAGTGACGGGATGGTTGAGCCCTCTGGTTAAAAAGGCATATATAAATAAGTCAAATTACCCATCGAGAAAGAAGGGTAAACACTCGTATAGTAAGTTAATGAGTAGCGCTAGTTTGAAAATTGAAAAGAGTGTTGATGACTAATTTTATGACGGTGAATACACCTCGGGCGATTAAGCTAAGGCGCTTGGGTGCATTAGCAATGTTGGTGGTGCTAACCGCTGGCATGAGCTTGATGACGTTGCCTGGTAGTTGGCACGGTACTGTATTTACGCACACAATTATTGAAACCTTGTGTGTGTTTCTGGCGTTGATTGTCTCGATGCTCGCCTTCATACGTTATCATCGTCAGCGACAGCCCAGTGTGTTGATGGTGTGTTTTGGTTTTCTCGGCGTCGGTCTTCTTGATGGGTTCCATACGTTGGTTTCATCTCAGGAGTATGCAACTCACTTTGATGCCTCATGGTCTCATGTGACTCCGTGGAGCTGGATTGCCTCACGTTCGTTTTTAGCCGTTGCAATGTTATCGAGCTGGGTGATGATGACGCGTGAAGAAAAAACGATTTCAACGGCCAATACCGTTAAAGTTTACGGTTTGGGGTTGTTGTTTTTAATGGGTGTGATGGTGTTGTTTTTAAAATCACCGTTGCCTAATGTGTATATTGAAGGGGCTGTTATTCCTCGTCCTGAAGAGTTGTATCCAGGGTTTTTAATGTTTGTGGCCTTGTTTGGTTATATCCTGCAAGGGCGTTGGAAAGATGTTGATGATAAATTCGACATGTGTATGATGGCGTCGTTGTTATTGGGCGGCATTGCTCATGTGGGCTTTATGACCTTCTCGCAATCGATGTTTGATGCCTATTTTGAACTGGCTCATTACTTAAAACTCTTTAGTTATCAGTTGGCATTGATGGCCTTTATATTCAATATCAATCAACTGTTTCAAAAAACAGAGGCCACATCGAATGACCTTTTTGCTGAAAATTTAGAGCTAACGCAATACGTAAAAGAAGTGGCTGGTATAAAGTACGCACTGGATGCGTCGTCGATTGTTTCGATTACGGATAAGGCCGGCGTCATTACCTATGTGAATGAACGCTTCTGTAAGGTGTCGATGTACTCTA
The DNA here is from genome assembly GCA_964351765.1 of uncultured Vampirovibrionales bacterium. GTDB lineage: Bacteria > Cyanobacteriota > Vampirovibrionia > Vampirovibrionales > Vampirovibrionaceae > CAYGPY01. Next base: position 3,584 of record CAYGPY010000008.1, on the reverse strand, counting down.
AAGAGGAGCTTATTGGTCAAACGCATCGGGTTGTTAATTCTGGTCGTCATCCGCGTTCGTTTTTTAAATCAATGTGGAACGATATTTCAGCAGGAATGACTTGGCAAGGTCTTGTTGAAAACATGACAAAAGACGGTGCTGTGTATTGGGTTAATACAACCATCGTACCCATAAAAAATACGCAAGGCATGATTCAGCAATACATTTCGATTCGCCAAGACGTGACAGAGCAAAAGCTGGAAGAAAGTCGTAAATACCTTAATTATGAAATGAATCATATTCTAGCAACCTCGCCAGATCAAGAGGTGATGTACTCAGCACTGCTAGAAAAGATAGGGCTTTATAATCAATCGACATTGGGAGTTTACTGGAGTGTTGATACGCTTAGCAAGCACCTAAAGGCACAGTATTTCTGGACAAATGATACAGATAAAAACGGGCCTAAAGAGTCAAGGAATTGGTGCGATTTTACATCCTTGATGCACGTACCCATGAATGTCAATTTGGTGGGACGGGCTTGGGCTGAGTTGAAACCCGTGTGGTGCTATGAGCTTCAGAATACACCTAACGATTTTAGGCTGACTGATTTGAGTAAGCAGGGGTTTAAAACACACGTTGCTTTTCCCGTTTGGGATACGGCATCCAAGTGTGTGGGTGTGTTTGAGTTTTTTAGTCCCTACTATGTTCGCTCCTCTTCGTTTCGAAATACGTTACTGACGGACGCAGCAAGTCAACTGATGACGTATTTACGTCAAAAGATGATGGAATCGGCTTTGGAATCACTTGGTAATCAGTATGAAATGGTGTTGAATTCCATTGGTGAAGGCGTTTTTGGATTTGATGAACATGGTGTCATCACGTTTATGAATCCGGCTGCAACAGCGATGCTTGGTTATGATGACGCTAACATTGTAGGGCAGCATTTAAGCGATATCACAGGGTATGTTTGCCAAGAGGAAGACTTGCATACTTCAGGTGTTCACTCCTTACCGCTTAATTCTAATTCAGAGGCAAAGCAATGCGTTGCTGATTATTTACTTTCTGTGGTTGAGACAAAATTACCTTTGCCTTCAACAGATGTTTTGTTTATGAAGGTCGATGGTGATTCACTTGCGGTTGAATGCAGTTGTTCGCCGATGTTTGAAAATGAGTTAGTGCAAGGCGGTGTGGTAACGTTTAAAGATAATGCTTTACAGAAACTCGCACAGAAAGAAATTTCTGAAGCACAGCGAAAAATTAGTCAGTCTAACGAAGATTTACGCGAAATGAATGCCGAATTAGAGAAGCAAACCTTTATTGCTACTGAGCTTGCTGCCAAGGCTGAGTATGCCAATGCGGCCAAAACTGAATTTTTAGCCAATATGAGCCACGAGATTAGAACGCCAATGAATGGTGTGATTGGTATGACGGAACTGACTCTAGAAACCGATTTATCAAAAGAACAAAAAGAAAACTTGAATATTGTATTGGCTTCGGCCACGTCTTTACTCCGTATTATTAATGATGTGCTTGATTTTTCAAAAATTGAAGCTCGTAAATTATCCATGGTTTCAGAGGGGTTTCCTCTTAAAGAATCGATTGAGGGTCTTGTCTCTGTGTTTAAAAATACAGCGGCCTCTCAAAATAAAGGCATCGAAATCTTATCCGCGATTGATGAAGATTTACCTGCAATGGTTCGTGGTGACTGGGGACGGATTAGTCAAATCCTCACGAACCTGATGGGAAACGCTATTAAATTTACTTCAGAAGGCTTTGTTCAATTAGAGTTGAAAAAACTGAATGAAACCGATGATGAGATTAGAGTGCAATGTAATATTCGTGATACGGGTGTGGGGATGACACAGGAACAGGCTCGCATTATTTTTGATCCTTTTTCTCAGGCCGATAGTTCCACAAGTAAAAAATTTGGTGGCACAGGTTTGGGTTTAGCCATTTCACTGCGTTTGGTTGAAGTGATGAACGGCACGATTAATGTTACCTCTGAACAAGGTAAGGGTAGTTGCTTTACAGTGGAATTGCCTTTAGAAAAACAAGCCGTTCAAACCGAAAATGAATCAGAGAAGAAAGTATCACTCTTGTCTTTAGGGGCGTTGAATTTTGAAGATCTCCATATATTATTGGCTGAAGATAATTTAGTGAACCAAAAATTAGCCCTATCAATATTAAATAAAAAAGGGTGCCAAGTTACGGTTGCCAACAATGGTTTTGAAGCGTTATCTAAGCTTGAGAAAAATAATATGGCCTTTGATTTGATTTTGATGGATGTGCAAATGCCTGAACTTGATGGGATCGAAACCACGGAGCGTATTCGTCGAGAAATGGGTAAAGAAGGCAAAACCATTCCGATTGTTGCTATGACAGCACACGCCTTAAAAGAAGATCAGGTGCGATGTCTTGAGGCGGGTATGAACGGGTATGTGAGTAAACCCATTAATCGTCAGGTGTTGTTTGATGTGATTGAGAAAACAATTCTTGAGCACCGTCACTCACTTTCTGAACCCACCGCCTAGCCAGTAAACTAAAAGAATAAAAGGACCATTTATGTCAGAGTTGTCTAACGAAAACAATACCAATGTGCTGCCACTGTGCTTATCCCCCACGTTTGAAAAACCATTGCGATTGCTGTTGGTTGAGGATTCTGATTTTACACGGGCAGGGTTAAAAGCCTCTCTCTCAAAACATCCGTTGATTGATGTGGTGGGCGATGCCGAGGATAGCGAAACTGGTATTGTGTTTGCACGTGATTTGAAACCCGATTTAATTATTATGGATTTAACCTTACCAGGTTTGGATGGCATTGAAACAACGCGACGTATTCGGACTTTTTTGCCGGACGTGAAAGTGATTGTTCTGACGGCTCATTTTGATCCCAAGCGTATTGTGGCGTCTAAGTCCGATGGTGCCACGGGCTATTGTGGTAAGGATATTCCACCCAAAGAATTTTCGGATATTGTGCTTCAGGTTGCCAAAGGCGCAATTTGGCTTGACCCTCATTTGACGCCCCTGATTACATCGCTGTTTGCATCCGAGTCGTTTGCATCAATATCAAACAACAATGCAGATGAAGCAAATTACGAGGATCCGTATCACCTGACAGCCCGAGAAATGGATGTGTTGACCTTGTTGGTGAAGGGTCAAAGTAATAGTGATATAGCAAATAGTTTGCACATTAGTTCGCACACCGCCAAGGCGCATGTCTCTCGTATTATGCAAAAAATGCTAGTCACCGATCGTGTTCAAGCCGCAGTGAAAGCCGTTACAGAAGGGCTACTAACATCCATTAAATCGTTAAAAGAAGAAGCGCCACTGCAAACAGAATCACGTTCTAACGTGAGTTAGAGACGAATGAATGGAACTAGTCTAGTTTCGAATAAAATAATCAACCGTGAAATCAGGCAGACAATTTCGCAACTGAGAATGAGGGACAAGGCCCGCGTCATTTAGTTTTTGAATGCATTTTTCCACATCGCATTTATCGTGATGCAGTTCAATCACAAAGTGTTGAACACGTTTTAATAGTTCAGGATAGGTATCAATAAAAAGTTCTTCGGCCCCTTCAATATCACATTTCATAAAATCAATGG
>CAYGPY010000007.1:23724-30783 GCA_964351765.1 uncultured Vampirovibrionales bacterium | reverse complement strand
ACCGAGCCAGCCCAGTAACCATAAAGGGTTTGATTGATTAAACGCTTTGCTGCTGGAAAGGTGGGCTGTGTCTGCTTCAAAAAGGCCGGGTGCAGCAAGTCCCGTTAAAAGCCCTGAGACGAAGCCCATAGCTAAGAAAAACAGCACAGGGTGTTGCTGAAAAAGTAGGAAAGGGCCCTCTGGTTTGGGTGATTTTTTTTTGTGGGTAGGGGTTGTCATATGTTTGAGGATATAATAGATACTATGCGTATTCTAGGTATTGATCCGGGGATCGGCATTATTGGGTTTGGGTTTGTTGATGTCAACACCGAGTCTTATGATGCTCAAGCGAAGTCATCGACTCCAGCACAGCCATTGCTGGGGCCAGAGTGGGGTGCCATTACCACCTCAAAAGATAAATCGGTTGCCAGTCGTCTGTTAGAAATACATCGGGACTTATCGGCATTGTTAGACCAAATCAAACCAGACGTGGCTGTGGTAGAGCAAATCTTCTTCTTTAAAAATGCCAAAACCATGGTGCCCGTCTCTCAGGCCCGTGGGGTGATTTTGATGACGCTTGAAATGTATGGTATCCCTTTTTATGAGTACACCCCAATGCAGGTGAAGCAGGCTTTGACCGGCTATGGCAAGGCAACCAAAGAAGAAGTACAAACCATGGTGCAAACGGTGCTGGATTTAGAGGTCTTGCCTCGTCCTGATGATGCGGCTGATGCCCTTGCAATGACCGTTTGCCACTACAATAGTGTGGTTCGAACCCAAATTTTGCAATCATTGTGATGTATTAGGCACAAACCCAGTGCTAGGTGTGATATCACCTTGAAAAATTGCCTCGTTTTGACTACGCTAGAACCCTGATAAATGTCTCGTTACCCATGCAGACATGGTATTAAAGACTTACTTAAAGACTTGTTTTATAAGTCAGATTTAAAAGGATTTTTATTATGACCTCAACAATGCAAACTAATCAGCCTGTACGTGTTGCCATTCTTGGGTTTGGTGGCCTTGGTAAAGGCATGGCGAACTTGATTCAGTATCGTCCTGATTTTAAATTGGTGGCCGTGGCCGATCGTCAAGGCTACAAAATGGATGCCGCAGGGTTGATTTCTGATGAGGTTGTTGTGGCAAAGACCGTGGCTGATATTGATGGCTTTACAGCCTCTGAAGATGCGATTATCGATCTGTTGAAAACACACGGCGATGATATTGATGGCGTGTTTATGGCGTTGCCCAACCTGCCTGTTGAATTTTTCCATGATGTGGTAAAGCGTATGAGCGAAGAAGCTCAATTTAAAGGTGTGTTTGTGGATGCCTTGAAACGCACCGAAGCCGTTGAGCGCTTGCTTGAGCTGAACGACACATTGCGTCGTGATGGCACCTTGTACATCACCGGTTGTGGTGCAACACCTGGCTTCTTAACCAGCATTGCTAGTATTGCAGCGCATTCCTTTGTAGAAGTGGACCAAGTTGAAATTAAGTTTGGTGTGGGTGTGGCCAATTGGGAACAATATAAAGCTACCGTGCGTGAAGACTTGATTCATCTGGAGGGCTTTGATGCCAAGCGTGTGGCGTGTATGACGGATGAAGAAATTGAATCAGAACTCGATGAGCGCCAAGGTATTATTACCTTAACCGATATGGAACACGCTGATGACGTGATTCTTGAGATGGCCGGCGTCTGCTCACGTGACCGTGTTACCGTAGGGGGCTTGGTTGATACGCGAAGTGCTAAAAAACCAATCAGCACTCAAGTATTGGTAACGGGTAAAACCGCCAATGGCGCTACCGGTACCCATCAGTTTGTGGTTAGTGATAATGCGACGATGGTTGATAACGTGTGTGGTCCAGCCTTGGGTTATATGCTTCAGGGTGTTCACTTACGTGAGCAAAAACACGCTGGTATTTTGACCTCAGCCGATGTGATGCCTCGTTTTTCACGTCAAGTAAAAACCGGTGCAAACGGCTCAGCAACCAAAGAAGTGGTGGCTTCGGTTTAAGACCGGCGGCCTCTGTTCGCTTTTTTGAAAACACGATTGCGTTTGTGTGATGGTTAAAACCTCTCAATTATTTTTTGTAACCGGCACCGGTACTGATGTTGGCAAAACATTTGTCACAGCGGGATTGGCTGCTTGGTTGTCGTGCCATCAAAAAAAGGTGGCTGTTTATAAACCGATTCAAACAGGGTCGGATTTATTAAAACCCGCTGACCCGCAACAAATACAGGACTGGGGCACACATTCTGCAACATCGTTGCATCACACCTTTGTGTTTGAATCGCCTGTTGCTCCTACGGTTGCTGATGTGAAGGGTGAGATTACGTTTGAGCCTGTGCAGGATAAAGTGTCTGAACTTCGCACACAATTCGATGTGGTGTTGATTGAAGGCGCGGGTGGGCTGATGGTGCCGTTCACCCAAAATTCGTTGTGTGTGGATTGGGTGCAGTCGTTGAGTGTGCCGGTTATTTTAGTAGCGAGTCCATTTTTAGGCACGATTAACCATACGCTCTTAAGTATTGAACTTTTGAAGCAACGCAACATTCCCGTCACGGCCTTGGTGGTTTCAGGGATACCTGAAGAGACAGATGATCTTGCCATATCGACCTTGCAAATGCAATTAGAGCAGTGGGCCTTAGGAGTGCCTCAGTTTTATATTCCACACGTTGAGTGCGATGCGGATACGATGAATCTTTTTGTGAATGAGGATCATCCTCAGGAATCGTTGCATTATTTTGATGGTTTAGGCAACCACGTTTTAGCATCAAAAGCAGCGATGGTAACTGTTTAAGCAGCGTATTACTCGTGCTTAAATTGTAACTATTACGATACGAAGGGCGCTAAAAAGGCAATCCTACTCGATCGGGTGTTTTTATTTGTATAGAGAGTATATTTTATTGATTACTCAAGGTAATGTAATCACGGTGCTTAATCAAATTGGTTATGCACACAGAAACGAGGAGAGATATGAGTATATCTAGTCCATTTGGTGGTTCGCCCGCAATTGGTGCAGCACAAACCATTCTGCAACAAATTACGGGTGGAAAACCGACACAAGCACCCACCGGCGAGCCTGAGATTCCTTCTTTTGGCCAGCTGATTAATCAACAAATTGGAGAATTTTTCTCTGTACGAGGTCTTGATAAAAGCTATTATGAAGGTGGCGGCGGTGACCTCAGCCCATTTGGTTTAGATGAATGGCAAGGCTAATCAGCCACATTCACTAAGTACAGAGCACAGAGCATCCAAATTCAAATTTATCGATCGCCTGATTTTATCAGAGGATCGGATTATTAAGATGTAAAAAAATAACCCCTATATTTCTAATTCTATATCCAACCCTATAACGTAAGAGGATTCCCTATTGTGAACATGAATCTTGGCGGAGCCAGCCCGTTTGCGGCATCAAACGTGTCCAAGGCTGCAACGTCTTCTAATATAAGTCCGAGTAAAAAGAAACAACTCAAAGATGAGTTGGATAGCATTGGTTCTGAAATTCTGAGCGCCATGGGCGTATCTGCAGAAGACGAGGACTTTGGTGCTTTCTCATTGGGCGACAGCATTTTTGAAGATGCTGGTGGTAATGATGTTTTTGATTTTGGATATGATGCTTAATTTATTTAAGTCTCAGGCCCCAATATCAACAAACGGATGACCCCTATCGCACTCAAATATCACAAGGCATTGATAGTGCTTTGTGCAGGACAACACATTAGGCTAAAACATACCAACCCGTTAAAAAGACGATGATCTGATAAACACGTGAGTGTTGCGATCTCTTTTAAGATGCTGGTTGATAATAATTTAGATTCGGCTGACGCGCGGCCAATACTTCATCTACCTTTTGAACCGGTGTGGTGTGTGGCGCATTCAGAATGGTTTCTGGATTATCACGACACTCTTGAGCAATGGTGATCATGGCGTCAACAAATTGATCCAACGAATCTTTTGATTCCGTTTCAGTAGGTTCAAGCATCATGGCTTCTTTTACGATGAGCGGAAAGTACACTGTTGGTGGGTGATACCCAAAATCCATTAGGCGTTTTACAATGGCCATTGTATTGAGGTGCGAGTCATACTGTTTTTGTTTTTGGTTGGTTAAAATAAATTCGTGCTTACAAATGGTATCAAAGGCCACGTGATAATGCTCTTGCAGACGGACTTTTAAGTAGTTGGCATTCAGAACGGCATCCTTACTCACCTGAGCTAAGCCTTCAGAACCGTAAGCTAAAATATAAATTAGCGCACGGGCAATCATTTCAAAGTTGCCGTAAAACGCTTTTACTTTTCCTACCGAAAGTGGCCGATCCCAATCAAGGCGATAATCCTGACCGTCAAAGGTCACAATCGGCTTGGGTAAAAATGGTTCTAATTCTTTGGTTACGGCTACCGGGCCACATCCTGGGCCACCACCACCGTGAGGTGTGGCAAAGGTTTTGTGTGTGTTGATGTGCATAACATCAAAGCCCATATCGGCTGGGCGAGCTTGTCCCATAACGGCGTTTAAATTTGCGCCATCATAATACATACGGCCACCCGCATCGTGTACAATTTGGGTGATTTCAAGAATATCTTTTTCAAATAAACCAACGGTACTGGGGTTGGTTAGCATTAATGCGGCCGTTTTATTGGACACTGTTTTTCTAAGCAATTCCACATCCACCAAGCCATTGGGGAGTGATTTAATTTCAACAATCTTAAAGCCACACATCGCTGCTGAAGCAGGGTTAGTTCCGTGAGCCGAATCCGGTACAATGACTTCGTTACGTTCAAGATCGCCTTGTTGGGCAAACAAGTTTTTAATAATCATCATTCCCACAAGCTCACCTTGAGCGCCAGCTGCAGGTTGAAGTGTTACGGCATCAAAGCCGGTGATATCAGCCAGATATTGCTGAAGGGTGTAGGTTGCTTTCAATGATCCTTGGCTTAAATGGTCGGGTGTTTCGGGGTGATGCTGGGTCAAGCCTTCTTGGGCACCATAGTAATCACAGACTTTAGGGTTAAACTTCATAGTGCATGAGCCCAACGGATAGAAGTTGGTGTCAATGGAATGATTTAAATGGGATAGACGAACGAAGTGCCGTACGGCCTCGAGTTGAGAGATTTCAGGCAAGCGTGGCGACTTTTTCCTTACCAATGCTTCAGGAATACCCCAGTCACTTGGTGTACTGTGTATCACACCCGACTCAGGGAGACTAACGCCTGTTGTACCAGGGTTACTTTGTTCAAAAATAGATTGCTCTAATGTAGTGGCTGCGCTCATCGTAGGTATTCAACCTCCTTTAGCGTTGAAGACGACTTTGTTGTGGTTTTAGACTTTTTTCCAGAGGCGGTTACCCCCAGGCCACTTTCAAGTAGGCGTTGAAAGTGAACAGCGTACTGACTAATTTGCTCTGGTGAGGTCATTTCAGTACAGCAGATTAAAAGCGTGTTTTCACGTTCAGGGAAATGTTTGGCAACAGGGATGCCGCCTAAGAAGCCAGCGGCCTCAAGGCCACGCAATAAAGGCTCTGTGGAGACCGGTAACTGAATCGTGAACTCATTGAGGAAAGGCTTATCAGGACAGAGGAGCGACACGCCGTCAAGTGCGGTTAGCTTTTCAGCGAGCGCATGAGCGCGTTGGGCAGAGATGTCTGCCAAGTGGCGCAAGCCTTGAGGCCCCATAAGCGTCATATATACCGTTGCTTTTAAAATATTAAGCGCTTGGTTGGTACAGATGTTACTGGTGGCCCGTTGTCTGCGAATATGCTGCTCACGGGTTTGCAGAGTGAGTGTATAGCAAGGCGTGTTGTTTTTATCAAGGGTTTTACCCACTAAGCGCCCAGGGAGTTGCCTCACATATTCTTGTTTGGTGGCCACATAACCGCCATAAGGCCCGCCGTAAGACAAGTTATTACCGAGTGGTTGAATGTCGCCTACAACGATATCGGCACCAAAGTTACCGGGTGCTTCAAGAATGCCTAGTGAGACAGGCTCAGCCACTACAATAAATAATGCACCGGTCTCATTGACAATGGCACGCACGGGGTCAATGGGATCCAGATAGCCAAGGTAGTTGGGTTGTTGTACCACAATGGCCGCTAAGTCGTTTTTATCAATACTGTTGTAAACCGTGTCTAAGTTGTCACTGTTAAATGTTTGCACGTTAACGCCACCCAGCGCGTTTAGGTAGGTGTGGGTCACGGCTTGATAATCAGGGTGAAGGGTATCGGCCATCAATACGGTGCGGCGTTTTTTGTGTACACGCAGGGCCATTAAAACAGCTTCGTTAGTGGCGTTAGCACCGTCATATACTGAAGCGTTTGCCACATCCATGCCAGTCAATTCGCAAATCATGGTTTGAAATTCATAGGTGACCTGTAAGGTGCCTTGCGATACTTCGGGTTGATACGGCGTGTAGGCCGTGTAAAATTCGGAACGACCCGCAATGGTATTAACCGCTGGGGGAATAAATCGATGGTAAGCGCCGCCGCCTAAAAAGCAAGCCAGTTGGCTGCCGGTATTTTGACGCGACATCGCTTGAAGCTCGTATTGCAGTTCAAGTTCACTATAACCACGTTTTGGGAGAACATCATAGTTGACCTGATTGCGGATCTGTTCTGGAATATCGGCAAACAAATCATCTTGCGAGGTCACGCCAATGGTCTCAAGCATCGCTTGGCGGTCGGTGTCGGTATGAGGAAGAAAGTTATGGTTGGTTACCGAGCCGGATGTCTCACTGGTCTGTGATGGGTGGGAGGCCTTGTCCATGATGGTTTCCCCTATTGGCTAGTTGCACATCGTTTCTGTGTTCTGATGAATCTGAAAAAGGTGATTAAACCTTGTATCTCAATAGTGTTCAATTCAGTTCATTATAGTATGCAAACAGGCCAGCGTCTAGGACACTGGCCTGTTACAGAAACAAATCTTATGGTGCGAGGTATAAAAACGTTTTTTCTAGGATTCACTCTCTTTAACAAAAGAAAGGTAATCCTTTGCATTCATCAAGGCATCAATTTCAGAGGGATCCTTGAGTGAAATTTCAACCATCCAACCACCATCATACGGGTTGTCGTTCACGCTATCAGGC
>CAYGPY010000007.1:1202-23714 GCA_964351765.1 uncultured Vampirovibrionales bacterium | reverse complement strand
CTCGTCTTCAAGTGAATTGTTAATCGCAATGATTTCACCCGATACAGGGGAATACAATTCGCTGGAAGCTTTGACCGATTCAATCGTTCCAAAGGACTCGCCTTTTTCAATTGTGTCGCCAACTTCAGGCAGTTCTACAAAAACCACATCGCCCAGCTGGTTAGCGGCATAGTCAGAAATACCGACACGGACCATTTCATCTTCAATAACACGGGCGTATTCGTGGGTTTCACTTAGGAAAACGTCTTCAGGGATGATGTCGATTGTAGCCATTGGGGGGAGTCCTCTTTTGCCTTTCTGTCTGGAGAAAATGAGCCTCAAGTGAGAGTCATTGGGTTGGTCCTGTCCAGTCTTACAGTGAACGGTTTGTGGAGTGATATATATTTCGGAAAAAATCTTAAAATAATTGTATCTTATTTTTGATTGTTGTCACCTGTTTTTAAACAACATGAGGGGTGTATTTTCTTTTTTACTCAATGTGATGAGGGTTTATAAAAGGGGCGTTTTACAATCGTGCCCGAGATTTTCTTGTTGCGAACGCCCAGTTCAATGGCGTCGCCTTCTTTATAGCGGGCGTCGGACGAAATAAAAGCCATGCCAATCGGCTCGTTTAACATCGGTGAAATTGAACCACTGGTGACTTCACCCACGGGTTCACCGTCTTGAAAAACAGGGTCGTGCTGGCGAGAGATGGCTTTCTGATTGAGCTTGAAGCAGACGCATCGTTTAGGAAGGCCGTGCTCTTTTTGATCGAGTAGAGCTTGCTTGCCAATGAAATCGGCCTCTTGATCCAATTTAACACTCCAGCCAAGCCCCGCCTCTAAAGGGGTATCTTCTTCAGAGATGTCGTGCCCATGCAAAGGATAGGCGGCTTCAAGACGTAAGGTGTCTCGTGCTGCTAGTCCTACAGGCAAAATACCAGTGCTGTCTTGTGCGAGTATTGTGTTCCAAAGTGCGGTGGTTTCCGTGTTGGCTACCACGATTTCAACGCCATCCTCACCGGTATAACCTGTGCGTGATAGTAATACAGGGGTTCTGCCAATAGTAGCAGGTAGGATATGAAAGCGTTTTGGGAGTGTTTCATCATTTGTTAGCACATCGGCCAACCCGCTACCAGCAAGAACATCCTTGAATTTAGGGCCTTGCAGGGCAAATAGTGAGAAGCTATCGGAATGCAGTGTCACATTGATAGTGTCTGGAAGCTGCTCTGTTAGCCACTCTAAGTCGGTTTCACGATTACCGGCATTCACCACAATCATAAACTGCGTAAAGCCATCAAAGGGTGCTGGTAGTTCTGGCAACATAGTCACGATGATGTCGTCAATGATGCCGCCTTCATCATTTAAAAACTGGGTGTAGACTGCTTTTCCGGGGTAGAGCTTGGTGAGATCTTGGGGTACAAGGCGATTGAGTTCCTTGCGCGTCGTTTCGACATCAGGGCTGCTTAGGGTCACTAAGCCCATGTGAGAAACGTCAAACAAGCCTGCTGCCTTACGTACAGCCATATGTTCATCAATCACTTTACTGTATTGAACCGGCATGTGCCAGCCCGAAAAGTCAACCATACGGGCACCAAGGGCTTCGTGGGTATCGTGAAGCGGGGTGCTTTTTAATTGTGTTGTGGTAGAAGTCATCATAGGATGATTGTTCATCACGAGGGATTGTCTTGTCAATCGTTTTTCGCAAGCTGGTAAAAATAATTACGATTTAGTTGCAAAAACCGCCTCGAAAACGATGAAAAACACGTCAAAAACGAGTAAAAAGTGCTCAAAAACCGATAAAAAATGACCAAAATGACGCTAAAATCAACGCAAAAACACAGTATTGCTCATGTGTTTGTAGAGTAATACTGTGTTTAAGTTAAATCAATGTGAATGCGATTGGTCGAGTTTAATGTGTAAATAAATACACGGCCATTCCAAAACTAATCAGCATGCTGATGGGAATGGAATATTGATATAAAATCTTTTCGCAGAATGGGGTTTCCTTTAGTGATAATGCAATCACTTGGGGCTGTCTACTTGTGTTTCTTGAATATTTCATAACGTCGTTTGTCTCCCAATCATCAAGGGTTCATAAGGTTTGGTCTTATTTCTTAGCCTTAAGCTATCTCGTTTATCACCGCAATAAATTGAATCCAAACAAAGTCATGGCGGTGCTTTAAGGCATGGTCAGTGTCTTTTGAAAATCACTGTAAAACGCTGAATCGATACTATCGTTGTTTTGTCCTTTAGCGTTCGTATTTATAGTGTCGACGGATCGGGGGGAAACTTTAGCGATCGGGGTGATTTAGTTGGTTGAAACGAGCGTTTCGTAACTTTTCGTAATGATGGTGTCTACCATCGAAGCAATGGAATCGACTGTCATAACGGTCTTTTCGTCATTCTGACTGCGTTTCAGGTAGAGTAAAAACTCAATATTTCCCTTGGGGCCTTGGATGGGTGAAAACTCTAAGCCCGAGATCTGCCAGTACGGATACGTTTCTATAATATGGGTGAGGACGCCATTGAGAATCACACGGTGATCATCTAAGTCGCTGACAACGCCTTTAAAACTGGGGTTACTCAGGTAATCTTTGTATTCAAACTGAGGCTTAACCAGCGCCAGTAAGGACTTGTGCGTGTCTGAACCGGCCTGTTCAAGAATGCGAATGATATTGGGTAGTACTTTTAAGAGCGAGATAAACGACACATCAATACTGGCAAAGTTAGGCGTAAAAGGCAGTGCGCTGTGCTCGATGTGGCGAATGTTGGTTTTTTCAAACACGTAAACACGCTTGTCCTGACGGAGTTTCCAATCAAGTTGGCCATAGCCCACGTCAAGGGCAATCACCTCTTTGGCCCCGTGTTGGAGCATGCAATCGGTAAAGCCGCCGGTGGAGGCACCCACATCCATGCATAGGGTGTTTGTTAGAACGATATTAAACGCGCTCATGGCTTTTTCAAGCTTGAGTCCGCCACGGCTCACAAATTTATCCTGAGTTTTTACGCGAATTGAAGCTTCTGGTTTTACGCTGGTACCGGCCTTGGTCACAGGGTGATCGTTTACTAGTACTTGCCCAGCAATAATAAGCCCTTGGGCTTTAGAGCGCGTGTCACACAGGCCACGCTCTACCAATGCGTTATCGAGTCGGCACTTGGCTGATTGCTTTAGAGGCTGTGATGATGAGTTTTGTGTTTGGTCTGACATATCTTTTCTTTAGTACAATAGTGTAATGAAAACGTGCGTACACATCATAATGAACCGTACGGGTTGTGTCACCCTGAGTTGGGACGTGGGCCTATGGTAGCAGATAAATGGCTGGTTGTCGGTTTGGGCAACCCTGGGTTGCAGTATGCCAAAACACGGCACAACGTGGGCTTTATGCTCATTCATTCTTTGGCTGAGCGGTTGATGCTACCAGGGAAAGAAGAAAAAAACTTTAAGGCAATGATGGCCAAAGGCAAAGCGTGGGGGCGCTCTGTGATTTTAGCCGAGCCCTTAACGTTTATGAACTTATCGGGCGAGTCGGTTCAAAAAATTCTGGCTTACTTTGATATTCCACCAGAAAACATGGTGGTGGTTTACGATGATATTGATCTGCCTTTTGGTGAAATCCGCTTGCGGGGCTCTGGTAGTGCGGGGACGCATAACGGGATGAAGTCGATCATACAAAGCTTGGGTGGAAATAAAGCGTTCCCTCGATTGCGTATTGGCATTGGTAACCCTGGTGTGCCGGTGCTCAAAAATTTTGTGCTGTCTAAGTTTAGTAAAAGTGAGTTAGATGCGCTGGATAGTTCTATTCTACCCACAGCACAACAATCTCTTGAAATCCTAGTCACCGACTCGTTACTATCGGCGCAAGATAAATTCAACAACAAAGATCTGATCGGAAAAAATTAAATCGTTGTTGTTGAATTAAGCAATATCACGTGATTGAGATGATGAGACCGTGCCTGCTAGGTATTTGGCTTGCAGCTCAAAAATAAGACCCAGCAGGTTGTCTAAAAAGGCCACCACACTTTCTTGCTCAGCCGTATTGTTAATCACCAAATCGGCAAGGTGGCGCTTGGGCAAAATGTAATTGTTCAGTGAGTCCACCGTGGTGTTCCACATGTTATCAGTCGTGCCTCGGTTCTCAAGCTGGTTGCGCATCAGCCAGCGTTGACGACGGGCATCTTCATCAATGTCGACAAAAATTTTGAGATTGTATTGATGCACAATACGTTGATCGTAAAATGCGTGGATGCCCTCAGTGACAATAAATGGCGATGTTTTAATTTGAAAGCCCTGCTCCACAATGGTGGGTTTTGAGGTCGGTGTGCCATAAATGAGTTTTGGGATGGTGACCGACTCGTGATAGGTGGCTTGTTTAATGTAGTTCAAGTCATCCGACATTTTTTGAAAGCGAATGTGATCGGGATCATCAAGGTTAATTTCATCGTAAAAGCTTGAAATAGGCAGATCAGGAAAATCAGCTTTAAAATCGCGATAGTAATTGTCTTGGGTGAATGCCGAGACACTGGTGAGGGCTTTGATCTTATCGACCAATATCTCACGAATAAAGGATTTACCACTTCCTGAGGCACCGGTGAGTGCAATAATAAACGGCTTTTGTTGTAGGACGGTTTCTTCAACCCAGCGCTCTAGGTTTGCCCAGAAAAACAGCGACAACGATTGCACGACGGGGTCGTGACTTTGGCTGTCTTTGGCAAGAAGCTCTTGAATATGCTGATGTAAGTGGTTTTGAAACATGGTGGTGTGTCAGGTTCTCTGGTAAGGACAGACAAGTTTTTACGATAAATAACCACATAAAAAACGCTTATCTAACTCTCAATTGAAAAGGCATCTCCCCCTATAGTAACGGATCGACCTATGACAGGTAAATTCTATTGTAACGAATTGGAACATTACCCTGTGGATTGGGGCTATGGTTGCCGATACCATGGGGTGGTTGTTAGGTTGGATACCGAAATCCGCTTGAATAGCCGTATTGATTGTGCGAGACCGCTTAAAAAACCATAAAAAAAGTTCGTTTTTGCCCTGTTTTTCTACCAAAAAGGGTAAAACCGAATATTTATACCTTTACAGGCATGCTCTGCACGTGAAACGATAGTACTTAGAGTTGGTTTTTCTATACTTACGGATGGTTCTGGTCATCGAGATGGCTGATACTCAACGGGAAAAACTTGAGAAATAAATTTATTAGGTAGATTCATTAGAACAACATCAATAAGTGTTAGGTTGAATGAAAAAAAATAATTTAAACGCAACAGCATGCCGCATTTTTAAATTGTTGGAATGGCTTCAGGAAAAACCGTTGTCTGCTGAAGACATGAACCAGCGTTTTTTAAATGACCCGGTGATTGGCAAGGCCGTATCTTCTGATACGCTTTGGCTTTATTTGAATACACTTAAAGCGTTGGGGTGTTCAATCGGTAGGCCATCACCGTCTAACGTGTTCACGTATCAGATGCACTCTAATCCGTTTGGGGTGTATGTTACCCAAGCCGATGTGGATGCCGTGCTCGATGCGAGAAAGCATGTGGAAGGGGTGCTAACCTGCGATGAAAATTTGAAACTCGATAAATTTTTGGCCCTTGTGTTTACGCGCTCGATGCTGGTCCATGCGGGGAACGAAGGACAGCTGGATACAGATTTTTCAGAAGAACTAAATTATTACAAACTGGGGCGCATTGTGGATTATCGTCATAGTGAGGTTAAAATTCAAGAGCTCAAACGTCTGGTTCAGGCCAAGCAAGCGACGGTGATTACCTATGATTCTCATATGAAGGGGACTCAACGGCTTGGGTTTATGCCGGAGTCGCTGATGTATAACCAAGGTATTTTATATTTGCAGGGGTATCGTAAAGGCTTTGAGGAACTCAGTAACTTACGTGTTGATAAGATGATAGGTTTGAAGCCGATGTCTAACGATGATGATGAAACGGGCTTTGAGAGTGAAAAGGAAAATAGCCTCGGTCATTATGTGATTCGCATTTATGTGAGTGAGATGGATGATTTTCAGTCCTTAGAGTTGGATGAAGAAATTGAATACGTGACCGAAGGCGAAAAGAATTTTTTGCGCTTGTATCTTAAAACCCCCGATCGGTTTACGTTGCGCCAGAAATTATTAGAATGCGGGTATTTATTTGAAATTGAATCCCCAAGAGATTTTGCCGCTGAGATGCATGCGACGTTGTCATCGATGTTGCAGTTTTATGGTGAGTAATAACGAATAAAACTATAGGTAATAATATGGGTTTAGAAGAACAGCAAAACATTAATATCTCTGCCTATCGGGTGTTGTACATCCTGTCGTTACTGGTTCAACATCATTCCTTAAGCTTGGATGAAGTGAATCAGTATTTGCTGAGCAATCCGTTAATTGGCAGAGCCTATAACAGTGAAACGATTACCAAGTACATGAACACGCTTCGGTTTTTGGGTTGTGATATTCCACGCTCATCAAGCCGAAACCAGTATCGATACGAATTACAAAAAAACCCGTTTGCACATGTGTTGAGCGACGATTTGATCGAGATTGCTCGACGTGTTGCCTTTGATTTAGAACGTCAACCTGATGAGGGGTTGAGTCAGAATTACAATGCGTTTTTGTCTAAAGTCGCGTGGATGATGGGCGAAGCATCGGATTATTTTGAAACCAACGTGGATGAAAAAACCTTAGAAAATGAGTCAATCGATACCGTGATCGAGAGTAAGGAATTGCAACTGCGTCGAGATACCTTTAAGAAATTTCAAGATTTCTGCCAAGAAGAGTTGGTTCTAGAATTGTTGTATCGACTCTCAAGTGATCAAGTGGTGTTGATGAATGTGGAACCCAATAAGGTGTTGGTTGAAGAAACCGCCATGCATTTGTTTGCATTGGATTGCAAGCATCAAAAACCGGTTAAACTAAAGCTTAGTAATATTTTAACCGTGGCACAATTACCAACAAAAAGTAAAAAAAGCATGCCCCAAGTGACCGTTGTGTTTCAGTTGTACGGGCGATTGGCCAAATCGTACCGGCCTTATCCTGAAGAAGACGTGGTCTTTAAGCAAGAGCATACAATTCAAATCAGGGCAAAAACAGCGTACTACCCACAACTGATGCGACGCCTCTTAAAATACGGTGACTCGTGCCAGATCATCTCGCCCTCTTATGTGCGGAATGAATGCCGAGCGCGGATTTTGTATCTAAAAAACATGCTCGAAAAAAACTTGAATCAATCCACATCGCCTGAAGAAAAAACGAGCGTGTCATCATAATGAAGCTAGATATTCTTAAAGTGACTCTCTATTTTTAGTATAAAATAAAGAGCTTACTACCACCATACAAAGACTTATCGTCGCGGTAGCCTAAAAACATAGGCTTATTCAACGGGCGATTAACACCATACACATCCCTGAATTCTTTGGTGTCGGTATTCATGGCACTTAAAAAAGGATTGCGCTTGTTTTGACTCGCGGGGTCACCCGTGTTGATTTGAACCGGTGCTAAAACCTGTTTGGTTTGTGCTGGTGGCTGCGTCAGAGGTTTTATTAATTGCATCAAATCGTTCAGCATCGCTGTATCCCTTCCATGTTAGTCTCAATCTTCCAATTCTCTCGTCGCAAGGGGTGTCTTCCGGTTTTTTGATGTCTTTTCTTGCGATATTGATACTGTAATCAGCTTTATTGTTTTTGCAAGCCGATGACAGACAAAATTCGATGAATGGGTAGAACGCTCCTTGTTATTGTCTCAAAACCGAGGGGTTTCCACATCCCCTAGATGCGCTAGACCTCTTTGGGCTTCTCTGTTTGGCTTGTTTGTTAGATTTCCTCTGACTGGTTATTTTGAGTGAGTTTGTATAGAATAGCGGTATTGTGATTGTTATTTCTGATGAAAAAAAGCGACTCGCCCAACTGAGCGATAAAATAGCCTCGGCGAGGGGGTTTCTTTGACACGCCAGAAATTCGCGAGGAAATCGGCCGCTTAGAACATCAGAGCGCTCAACCTGCATTCTGGGACGACTCAGATAAGGCGCAAACGCTGATGCAGCGCCTTAATGAGTGCAAGGGTTATATTGAGACACTAACGCGGTGGGAGCAGTCCCTGAGCGACGTGGACGTGCTTTTGGATATGGCCAAAGAGACCCAGGATGCCAGTGAGCCTAATTTAGATACGCTAAACGAGCTTTATTCAGAGATTCAACAGGATTTGACTCAGCTTGAAAAAGAGCTGGATCATTGGGAGTTAGAGCGATTGCTGAGCGGTGCCTATGACCGCTCCGATGCAATTTTAACCATCACAGCGGGTGCCGGTGGCACGGATGCTCAAGATTGGGCTGAGATGCTGTTGCGTATGTATACCCGATGGGGCGAGCAGCAACATTACAAAGTGGATGTGATGGATGTCTCAGGTGGCGATGAAGCGGGCATTAAAAGTGCTACCATTCAAGTGTCTGGCCTGTATGCCTTTGGTTATGCCAAAAACGAAAAAGGCGTCCATCGCTTGGTACGAATTTCACCCTTTAATGCCAATGGTAAACGACAAACCAGTTTTGCCTCGCTTGAAGTGAGCCCGATTCTAAAAGCGGCGGATACTGATGTTGATATTCCGCCTGATGAAATTGAATTTTCAACCACACGCAGTGGTGGGGCAGGGGGTCAGAACGTCAACAAGGTTGAGACCGCCGTACGGATTTTGCACAAGCCCACGGGTATTGTGGTGCGTTGTCAAAAAGAACGGAGCCAATTGCAAAACCGAGAGATCGCCATGGACATGCTGCGTTCAAAATTGGTGGCTATTAAACTCGCCGAAAAAGAAGCCGAGTTGTCCTCAATCAAAGGCGATGCGATGGACGTGAACTTTGGAAGCCAGATTCGCTCCTATGTTTTCCATCCGTACTCGATGGTTAAAGATCACCGTACCAATGAAGAAACGAGCGCCGTGGATGACGTGATGAACGGCGACTTAAACCGCTTTATTGAAGTTATGCTCAAACATGGCTCGGCGCCCGATACGGTCGTTAACTAGGACACTCGCTCAAATAAATACTGATTGATTCAAGGACTTCTAATCTATGACTCCCATTGCAACCACTCTTTCAGAACTTACTGCATCCAAAAATTGGCCTGCCGATGTATTGGTGTTACACGGCCCTAACCTAAATTTGTTGGGGACGCGTGAGCCAGATATTTATGGCGATACTACGTTAGCAAACATAACGGAAACGTTGAGTGAAGAGGCATCAAAAAACAAGTTAACGGTGGCCAATTTGCAAAGTAATGATGAAGGGGTGTTAATTGACGCGGTGCATGAGGCGATTAAAAATACGCGCGCACTGATGATTAATCCGGCTGGATACAGTCATACGAGTGTGGCACTGCGAGATGCCTTAGCCTTGTACCCGCATCCAAAAATGGAAGTGCACATTAGTAATGTGTTTAAACGGGAGGCGTTTCGGCATCATTCCTTAATGAGTGCGGTGGTAGACGGGGTCATCAGTGGCTGTGGTGTGCAAGGCTATAGCTTAGCGTTAAACTATATCGCACAACAGCTTCAAAAATAAGATAGCGTCTCCGCAGCATTTAAGCTTGCTTTTGGCAGATCCAAAGCTGTTTTACAAACACACCCTCTTCAACCAAGTTTTCAATTTCAGGCGGGTTAAACGCCTCTGTTGAATGAATCGTGAAGTGGTTTTCAGCAAGTTCTGATTTGACGTCATTATCACTATAAAATCGTTCGTCAACGGCATCGGTGTATTCCACCAAGCCATCATCAAGATGCTCAAAAGCACTGTAGGTAATGGTGGCTAGTTTGGTATCGGGGTTGTAGATGCTTTCAGCACGCAGTTGATAGTTGGGGCCTTCGTAGGTGTCTTTGCCTTGCCAGAATTGGGTGTAGTTGTCTTGGGTGTTGGTGTCAAAAATAAACCAACCATCGGGTTTTAAGCATAAATGAATTTGTTTGAGTGTGTTGCTTAGATCATTGGGATCGGTTAAATGGTTCAAGCTATCACAGGTGCACACCACCGTGTCCATACTGTTTTCAGCAATGGTTTGCGTCAGTGTACGCATGTCGCTCGGTTGAAAGGTCAGTTGCTTTTGTATTGCAGTATCCAATGCCTGCTTTTTTTCTTCGGCAATATTGAGCATCGCCTCTGATAAATCAACGCCCGTCACGTGATGCCCTTGTTTGGCCAAAGCAATACTCAAGTCGCCCGTGCCACAAGCCACATCTAATAGTGAGATATCACTGAGTTTCTGCTGGCTTAAGAAAGCGCGAATGCGTTCAGCCATATCGGTGCTAAAGCTTTGGCTGCCAGGCCAGTCGTAGAGATGTGCGAGATTCGTATACATAGTGCTAATGAGTGTATCACGTTGATGTGTCGACGTCTTGTCTGTGTGGGCTGCTGTATTTGGGTGCTTGTTCTAAATCGTAAATAAACTGATAATAGAGTGAAGCAGATGCATTGAATCACATTGCTTGAACGATATGGATAGGACACCCCCCACACATGGCAAAGCTTGAATTAAAAAATATTGGGAAGGCCTTTGGCCAAACCCGTGTACTTGAAGACATTAACTTATCGGTTGAAGATAAGGAATTTATTGTGCTGGTGGGCCCCAGTGGTTGTGGTAAATCCACCGTGCTGCGCTTAATTGCGGGCCTAGAAGAACCTACTGAAGGCGATGTGCTGTTACAAGATGCTACCATCACGGGCATGGCTCCTAAGGATCGTGACATGGCGATGGTGTTTCAGAACTACGCGTTGTACCCACATATGAGTGTGTATGACAACATGGCCTTTGGTCTAAAAATGCGAAACGCCCCTGAAGATGAAATTAAAACCAAGGTGACCGATGCCTCTACCATTTTGGATCTGGATGAATTACTCGATCGTAAACCCAAGCAATTATCGGGCGGCCAACGCCAGCGTGTTGCCTTGGGCCGTGCCATTGTGCGCAACCCAAAAGTCTTTTTAATGGATGAGCCACTGTCTAATTTGGATGCTAAGTTGCGGGTCCATATGCGATCTGAAATTTCAAAGCTTCATCAAAAATTAGAGGCTACCACCATTTACGTAACCCACGATCAGGTGGAAGCCATGACAATGGGCAGTCGAATTGTGATATTGCACGAAGGTAAAATCCAGCAAGTCGATGCACCATCAACGGTCTATGATGCGCCAGCCAACTTATTTGTGGCGGGTTTTATCGGTCACATGAATTTCTTGACCGGTATCTTACAAGGCGATACGTTAAAGCTGGGTGATGGTACCGATATTCCTTTATCCGAATCGATGCTAAAAACCTTGCCTGACGATCATGATGGGCGTGCGGTTGTGTTGGGTGTTCGTCCTGAGCACGCTTTAATTGAAAGTCGTAAGAAAAAAGATGTGTGGCCACTTGAGTTTATGCCCGAACGCGTTGAGATGCTAGGCAGTGAACTATTGGTTTATGGTCAGATCTCTGGGGATGATGTGGTTGTGAAGCTTCCTGCCGAAACCAACGTCACCCTTGGTGAAACGCTTGCATTAAAAATCGAAATGGCACGCACGACGTTGTTTGATGCCGCAACAACCGAACGCATTGCTTAGATTTATTTTCAAACTCATTTACGCTGCGTTTTGAGCTAGGCTTGCCAGCAGTTGAGGTTGTTGTGAAATAAGGTACTCTCCGAGTGTACTCTCATCAATTTGAGAGGCCACGTCCAACAGCATTTGGTCTGGAAGATGCACTAAAAATTTATCGATGATCATATCCATCGGGAGTGCTTCAAACATAACCATTAGGGTTGGTTTTGACATCTCTTCAAACATGTTGCGAATAAAGGTTGGACTGATTTTTTCGAGGAGGCTTTTGTCTTGCTTGGCAAAAAAGGCCACAAAGGGTGTGAGAGCTTTCCACGATAATTTTTTAAGCCCATCCAAGATATGACGCTTTTTTAGATTGAAGAAAATATGCATCATCTCCGCATGGCGCAAGCCATCAACACGTTGGTCGAAAATCTTCATGAGTAGAAAATGAAGGTACTTGGGGTCCATCTGTTGAAAACCTTTGACCATCGTACGGCTGGTGAGTCGTCGAGAATTTAAAATGTTAAAGAGTTCTCGTGAGGGCATGCGTGCTACGAGATCTTCGGGCGTCATAATCAGCAGCAACATTTTAATGAGAAGTTCTTTTGGCAGTTGCATCATCAAGGCAATAAGTTTGGCTTGGCTAAAAAAGCGAAGACCGTAAATGAGTTCTTGTTTATCAAGGAGATGCAAAATTTGATAGATATCACCACGCGTGAGCAAGCTAAGCAACATCATTTTGTTGTCCATACGACTCAATCCTAAGGAGCGTACCACCTCATAAATATCGGGACCGCGCCAGTTACCTTCTTCTAAAAAGCGAACGCCATTGTTATCCGAGATGGATCGGCTGTGCACTTTTTTGTTGAGTTGTTTAAGTTCCAAATACGAAATTTGTGTTGCTAATTGTGCAGCGGTATTTGGATCGATGCTATCGACGCGCATACGAACGAACCCCTCTATAAGTCGTGTGTCTAAATCTCAAAACGCTTGATGCTTTAAAAGATGTCTCTAGAAGAGGTATCGGCTATTTCTACGTTACCTGTAGTAATTTGTTACATTGCGTAATTTTAAGGCTCTCGTTGCCTCTTCGATTGTCAAAATGTGATGGGAACGCGTGATAAGGATCATCGTCTTAATCAAAAAAGGCACGATTTTATATGAGATCTAGAGTGAGTTGGACACCACTAGTGATGGCCTGTTTCGGCTTAATGACGTATAATAAGTACAGTTCACTTCATCAGTTTCATGCATTGTTGCTTTGTAAAAAATCGTATTGATCGCCTTTTGCCGTATGGCATGAGTAGATCAAACTCCCGTCGTTGAAAGAGGATGATACTCAAATGGATTTATTTTTTCTGCAATCAAAATTAGATACCTTCAGACAGCCCGTCAATAAAAATCGTTTGATTGCGATGGCCGGATGTGGCCTGATGCTAACGTCTGTTCTGGCCTTACCGGCCTCAGCCATTAGTTTAGAAGCCAAGCAGTTTTATGAGCAAGCCATTGAGGCCGAGAAAAAAGATCAGCCGAATCTTGCGATTGAGTTGTATCGAAAAGCCATTACGGCGAGCCCTGATGATTATTTGAACTATGTGAAACTCGCGCAAATTCTTAATTTATCAGGCAACGTGAATGAATCCATCAGTGTTTATAAGCAAGCGATGAAGGTCAATTCACAAGATGCGATGATTCCTTATAGTGTGGCGGCGTTGTATGAGCAACAAAACGATTACGCGACGGCTGAAAAATATTACCGTAGTGCGCTACTTCGCAATCCGCTGTATGTGTATGCGAACTTAGCGCTGGCTCGCACGCAAATTCAGCAAGAACATTATCAAGATGCCAGAGGAAGTTATGAGGCTTTTTTAGCCAAGTACCCAAATCACTTTCAGGGACGACGTTTGTACGCCAATTTATTGCTGGTGCTCGATCAGCCTGAGGCCAGTGCCGCGCAATATGCGCAACTAAAATCGATGTATCCCGATAAGTTTGCGGATCATCTGAATCTGGCAAAGTCCTTAACCTTGTCGAATTCAGCAGAGCAAGCCTTGGATGTGTTGAAAGAAGCGGTTGCGCAAGAGGGCGACAAAGCCGATATTTTAGAAGAAATGGGTCACGCCCATGCCATGTTAAATCAAGGCGGGTACGCGGTTCAGGATTTTAAAAAAACGTTGGCTCTCGATCCAAAACGTACTGATGTGCATTTGAAAATTGCTGAAATTCAAAAGATAGAAAAAAATTGGGACGGTGCCATTGAAAGCTATCAGGCATATTTAAGCGTAACGCCAGAGCACTCGGCTAATCATCGAGAAATTCGACATCAACTCGCGATGGTCCATGCTGAAAAGGGGGACTATGATCAGGCGATTACCGAATTAAATAAGATGCTGCAAACCTCGTTACAACTTGCTGATCGCTACGCGGTTGAAAAAGAGGTGGCCTATTTGTATCAGATGAAAGGTGATTTATTTCAAGCCATCCCACGTTATGAAGCATTGGTGAATCAGCCCGAATCCAAAGACGATAGGCAACTTCGTGTGAATTTAGCGCTGGCCTATCACAAGCAAGGTGAGCTAAAAAAAGCGATTGCTTTGTATCAAGGGGTCTATAAAAACTGGATGCCCGCTTCGCCTAAAGAACAGCAAGCACGTCTGACGTTGGGCAATGACTTGGCCGGTGCGTCGGTACTCTACGGGGATCAGTTTTATGAAGCCAAAAATTTTGATAAGGCATTAAGTTTGTACGGCGAAGCGATGTTAACGGCTCGTCCTGATAACGTGTTGCCTTATCTTGGTTTGGGGAACACCTACTTTGTTTTGAATATGCCTGAGAAAGCCGAGGAATCCTATCAAAAGGTATTAATGAAAGACCCTGATAATAAAGTCGCAAAACTGTACTTGGCAAAATTGGACTTGCAAGATCACAACCCTGCAGCATCTTTGCCGTCCTTGGTTCGTTTGGCTCAAGACAACCCAGCAGATAGGGATGTGCAAGAAGCCTTGGCTGAAGCCTATATGGGTTTGAACGATCCAACACAGGCAGTTAGAATTTATGAGACCTTGCTAAAACAACACCCCAACGATGAAGAGGTGTTATTAAATACAGCCAATGCGTGGCAGCAACTTAAAAATAATGAGAAAGCCTTGTCCCTGTATCAAAAAGCGGCACAACAAAATCCTAATAATGCGCTTACTCAATACAATTTAGGTATTTTGTATAACGAACTAGGCCAGCTGGATGCCTCTGAAAAAGCCTATTTAGGTGCCCTGTCGATGGATGCGACGGTGACCGATGCGCGTTATGGTTTGGCGTTGACTCAAGAAAAACAAAAACGCTATAAAGAAGCGCTTACGTCATACAAGCTTTATGCGGGCTCAGAAAAAGCACAGTATCAGACGCAGGCCAATGAACGTATTCGCTTGTTGAATCAATACTTAACGGCAACCAACGCCAGTCCGTCCAATGTGACCAATGTGCAAGCAACCACCAACGTAACCACGCCGGCTCAAACAGAAAAAGAAGCGGCAGCTATACAGAGTCCGCCAGCCATCATAACGCCTGTATCTCCTAGTCAAACAGCAGGCAATGGAACGCCAGCAGGGTATGTTTATGGAGAAAAGCCTTCGGCCATCCCTTCCAATGCATCCAGCAGTGATCAAAGTAAAGGTGCCTCATCGGGATTGCAGCCAACGTCAACGCCACGCTTGGATCGTATTCATATTGACTAGCAACGTTTGAACATAATCGTAATGCGCTCGTCGATGTTGATAGTGCGATTTGCCGCGGCGTGATTTTGCGTAGAACAGAATAAAATAAAAAAGGATGTCATTATCTTGAAAGCATCTCAACATCAGTTAGGGTCTTATATGGCCGTGTTTTTAGGGTGTGTATTGATGGTGTTAGGGTCAACGATGGGCGTTCTTTCTGTATCGGCTGAATCAATGCAAGCAAAAACACCGCTTAAGTTTAGTATCGAACCGACCAAACGTATTTATACCTCACGCGAAGGGGTTCGGGTGAAGTTGGTATTTACCGCCATTCAACGTACGAAGCTCTGTCTTAAAAAGGATGTGTTATCTCAGTTGAGTGTTAAAATTCATCGTGCTGGTCAATTAGTGCCGATGCAACCGTTTACGGTAAAGGACACCAGCCTATTGTTTAAGCAATCTCCAGAAGTACACTGGTTAGATGCCGGTGAAACACTTGTAAGAACCGCTAGCTTGAAGCGTTATCAATTTAAAGACGGTAGCCCTTGGTTTTCGGCAGAGTATAGCGTCAGTGGTGCGTTTGATTTGTGTGAGCAAAATGACCGTGATGATGTGGATGTGCTCGAAGAGTCGTTCCCTGTTAAAACACAGCAAGCAGCATGGTTTATGATTATGAGCTAGTGAATAAGGTTTTTGTGCTTGTGATTGCGACGTGTTTGTTGGATTTAGTCTGCTTCCGCAGATTATGCTTTCCCTGATATGATAGAGGTATCTATAAGGTGTTTGTATCATCGTGGGAAAGGTTTATTGGTATGGTCTCAGAGCTTAAGAAAAATCAAATTTCTGATAATATTTTAATTGTAAGTAACGAATTAGATCGGGCAAACGCCATTTCTAGTGATATCCACTTGCGTGATGCAGGTGATAATGTTATTGCTGATTTTGAACAAGCCGCGTCGTATTTGAAATCAAATACACCCATGTTGATGGTGGTTGAAGCAGGGCAAGCTCCTGATCAAGTGACTGCTTTGTTAGAACATCGTCATAAGGCCACTGAAGTGATGGTATTGGCGAGTCAATTTGATGAGGATTGGTTCCTTACTCTACATGACCAAGGTGTGCGTGAGTATATTGTGCAACCGGTGTCGTCGTCATATTTGTTTTCACGTATCTTATTATTCCTAGAAGAGCAACATCTTAAAAAACAAGTGCAAGCGCGTAATGATGTGTTGCAAGAATTAGGCATGGTGAGTGAACGTTCCGGTTCGTTCTCAACGAGCTTTATGCTTGAAATGCTCAAAAAAGAAAGCGACCAGCTGTTGCTTGATCCACAGAAATCATTGAGTGTGATGGTGGTTCAGATGGCAGGGTACCCATCTCCTTTGAAGGGCTTGGCTGAGTCCCGTGTGTATGAGGCTGTGTCAGAAAAGTTGCATCATTGCGCCCGCGGTAAAGATATTGTTGGCGAGTACTTTGAAGACAAATTTATTGTTGTCTTACCCGGTACACCACTTGTGGGTGCGCAATCATTGTCTCAACGTGTGGCACACCAATTAAATGGGTTTGATGTTGATGTGGCTGGTAAAACCATCACCTTGCAAGCACGATGCGGTGTGGCCGAATATGTTGATTGCCGACACTATGAAGACTTGTTGAACAAGGCATTACGAGATATGGTGCAGCATAAAAATGTAAAATAGATTGCCCTGCTGGCTAATA
Organism: uncultured Vampirovibrionales bacterium; assembly: GCA_964351765.1. Classification (GTDB taxonomy): domain Bacteria; phylum Cyanobacteriota; class Vampirovibrionia; order Vampirovibrionales; family Vampirovibrionaceae; genus CAYGPY01. The sequence goes on along the minus strand of CAYGPY010000007.1, from coordinate 6,742 downwards.
ACGTGCCAATGGCAAATTTGTTAAAATGAGATAGAGACAAATGAGGTCTGTTTGCTCACTTTTTCTAACGACGGAAAAGCGGCGTGAATTGGATCCATTTAGAGTTTTATAAAGGAGCACGTGAAATACCATGGCAACTGAAAAGAGCAACTGCGCCCAAGATGATAACTTGTCGATTTTTCCCGATATTAAGACAGCGCTTCCGGGCCCTAAGACCAAGGCGTTAATCGAGAAAGACAATAAATATATTTCACCTTCGTATACGCGTGGTTATCCGTTGTCTATTAAATCGGGCCATGGTGCAATGGTGACCGACTTGGATGATAACCGTTTCTTGGATTTTTGTGCGGGCATTGCCGTTTGTGCCACCGGGCATTCTCACCCTGAAGTGGTGCGTGCCATTCACGAGCAGTCATCACAGTTCTTGCATATGTCTGGAACCGATTTTTATTATCAAACCATGGTGGATTTAGCCGAAAAGTTGGCCCACAACACACCGGGGAGTTCGGATAAAAAAGTATTTTTTGGTAACTCGGGTGCTGAAGCGGTTGAGGGTGCGTTGAAATTGGCACGGTATAACACCAAGCGCCAAAAAATTATTTCATTTTTCCGCTCTTTTCACGGACGCACGTTTGGTGCCATGTCGGTAACGGCTAGTAAATCGATCCAGAAAAAGGATTTTGCACCTCTTGTTCCCGGTATTCTTCACGCGCATTATCCTTATTTTTATCGGGATATGTTTGGAAGTTCCTCAGAAGCCGAATGTGCTGAGCGTTGCCTAAACTATATTAAAGATCATATTTTTAAAATGGTTGTAAAACCCGATGAGGTCGCGGCCTTTATTTTTGAACCCATTCAGGGTGAAGGTGGCTACGTGGTGCCACCTAAAGAATTTGTATTGGGTCTGCAAGCCTTAGCCAAAGAGCACGGTATTTTAATTATTGCCGATGAAGTTCAAGCAGGGTTTGGGCGCACGGGTAAAATGTGGGCTAGTCAATATTATGATGGTTTTGAACCTGATATTATAACGAGCGCTAAAGGGATTGCTTCAGGCTTACCGCTGGGTGCTATTATTGCCAAGAGCAGTGTGATGAATTGGGAACCCGGTACACACGCTACCACCTTTGGTGGAAACCCTGTGGCGTGTGCCGCCTCATTGAAAACGCTGGAACTCCTTGAGGGCGGCCTGATGCAAAATGCACTGACACAAGGCGAGCGTTTGACGAAACGCTTGACCGAGATGCAATCACGACACGAGCAAATTGGCGATGTGCGTGGTCGAGGGTTGATGATTGGTGCTGAAATAATCAAGTCGGCGGCTTGCAAAGAAAAAGATGCTGACTTGAGAAATCGAATTGTTGATGCTTGTTACTACGAAGGCTTAGTGATTCTAGGGTGTGGTGAAAATTCCATTCGCTTTAGCCCACCATTGGTCATCTGTGAAGAGCAAGTAGATAAGGCCTGTGATATTTTTGAGCGCGTTCTTAAGAATGTGATTGCGAAATAAGCGTTGTTTTCAAGGTATAGGTAGTGTCCTGTCGTGACAACACAAGATGATGACAACCTAGAAAACAATCTGATTTTTGGTCAATCCAGTCGGCAAGCACGCTGGTATGATGATGTGGGTGAAATGACCCTTGCCATTCATCTGGCTGAGAACTTACCCCCTTCAGTCCAAGCTCTGGTGGGCAAAAATTTAGATGACTATATCGATGCGTATCGTCAAATGCGCCGCACGGCGTATCAACGTGGTGGCGGTGGCGGATTGGTTTCGATTGGGTTACCTAAGATCACGGGGCTGTATAAAGCATCGGAACGTCGCCGTTGGTACGATGCACCAAAGCACCCGTTGTATCGTCCGCTTAATTTTATGGCCTTGGTGCCCACGTATTTTTTAACGTCCTATGCCGATAAGATGATTGAAATTGCCCAGTACTATCACGATCTGGATTTTGCATCACAACGCACGTCCTTTAGTGATGAAGAACGCGAAGCCTTGCACCAAGTGGATGAATGGCTGTCGGGCGTGCCAATCACTTTAAAAGAAGATGGTGGTGGGATTCGTATTGGGCGGAATAAACCACAAAACAATAATAATGATGATGTGCCGAGCGTATAAATTGTTTGCTCGTGAAGGTCGTACTGTGATACGTGTGTTATTGCGCTAGAATAGCTTTGTTACCAAATTGTAGGTTGTTTCTTTATGAGTAAAACAGTGCCATTAACATCGATTTCAGATATTCCGAGTGTTTTAACATGCTTTAAAGAGATTGTTCCGATTGCCAACCCATCGGGTTCAGAGGCATCGATTCGTTCGTTTATTCAACACGAACTCACCAAGCTTGGCCTAGATGATCAGCAGGTGGACACCGCGGGCAACTTATTTGTACGCGTGCCGGGTGATACGAGTAAGCCCACGTTAATGCTGTCGGCACACATGGACAGTGTACCTCCGTGCGAAGGGATTGTACCTGTTGATGACACACAACAAGGACGTCCTGTCATTCGATCGGATGGTAGAACGATTCTGGGCGCCGATGATAAATCAGGTATAGCGACCATTATTACAGTATTACGTCGATTGAAAAAACAAGATTTTACCAACAATAATCCACTAGAACTCTTCTTGTCCACCGAAGAAGAAGTGGGGTTGCTGGGTGCGAAAGAATTTGATGTGTCCCAATGTAAGGCCATTGGCTGCTATGTGTTAGATGGCGAGGGCCGAGTTGGGCTTGTGTTTAACGCAGGGCCTTATCAGGATCGATTAACGATTCATTGCACAGGACGTGCTGCCCATGCGGGCATTGCACCCGAATCCGGCGTGAATGCGATTGCGATGCTGGGTGACATGATTTCGCAATTGCCCACGGGGCGCTTGGCCGACGATTTAACAACCAATATGGGTTTGATTGATGGGGGTGTGGCCCTCAATGTTGTGGCACCTGTGTCGACTTTGTTTAGTGATGCACGCAGTCATGATGAAGCCAAGCTGGCCGAATTAAAACAAACTTATGAACGTGTGTGTAAGGACGTAGAAACGTCTTATAAGGGCAGCAAGGCACATATAGAGCACGTTAGAAAATACCAAGGGTTTTGTGTGCCTGCTGAACATCCGCTAGTGGTAGCAGCGTGTGATGGCGCGAAACAACTGGGATTAGTACCCGATGTGTTGCCGATGAATATTGGGTCTGATGCCCATGTTCTAAATTTGCACGATCTGCCTACAGTTGTTTTGGGGATGGGTTTTCATTACTCTCATAGCTTGGGTGAATTTATCTATTGTGAAGAACTCGAGCTGGTTGTGGAATGGGTAATGGGTCTTGTCTCAGGCTCTGAGAGCTGAAACGAATTCAAGCAAACTTGCTCTGATTGACTCGGATTAATCGTTGGGTTAGTTGGAGTGAATGTGAAAGTCCTGTACAATAGGTAGATGGATAGATTTATCAGCTAAAAGGACCCATCTGCGTTCGTGTCAGTGTTTCATAACAACACAGTGTTTAGTATTGGACTCAATCGTTTAGGCGTGATGCTTAAGATGATGATGCTGTCGTGTGCTGTATTGATTGGACTGGTAATGATGAATGTTTTTTTTGGCTCCTCATTGGCTCTGGATGCCTCCACCGAGGTTCTTCCTTCACAACCACCACCCTCTACCACCAGTACGGTTGTCACCAACGGGTTAACGGTTAGAAAAATGCCACAGGCACGGATGTTGGCCTCAGGTGAGTTGTTCAATTTAGAAGTGGCCCTCACACAAGAAGATTTACTGCGAGGTCTTATGTATCGATCGCATTTGCCCGAAAAAACAGGGATGCTCTTTCCATTTGTACCAGCTCAAAAAGTAAACTTCTGGATGAAAAATACGCTTGTACCTTTGGATATGGTGTTTATTCGTAATCGCTTGGTTGTACATGTTGTTCATAATGTGCCGCCGTGTGTTCAAGACCCATGCCCGTCTGTTAATTCGTTGTATCCCGTGGATATGGTGGTTGAGTTGCCTGCAGGAACGGCGCACCAGTTTGCTCTGGATATGGGTACGCCGGTTACCTTTCTAAGTCGAGACGATGCTCAGCAAATGGAATCGTTGCAAACACATTTGGATGCCCAGCAACCTCAAGAGAATTCTGGAAATAACGGGCCTGTTAGAATTAAGATTCCTGAAAAGTCACCGGTCACTCAATCCTCTGGTTCTACTCCGTAACGCTTAACCACCCACCGTTTTGTTTTGTTATTTGGTTTATTTTTAAATTATGCCCAAAATTAAAGAAGCTCAATCTAATCTAACCGCACCTATGTTTTTGATGGATTTTTTATCTCGTCAAGAATCTGTTGAGCGTGTGTTAAGCCGCTTTAAGTCACTAGGGCCCCAGCCATTTAGTAATGATGTGCATCTGGAGAATGTAGCCAACACCTCGGTAAAAATGTTGGTGTCGGCGACCCTATTTAAAAACCTAAACAAGCCGATTGTACTGCTGTGTCCTGATGCGTACCTAGCAAAAAAATACCACTTTGAATTGACCCAGTTTTTAGACGATGATGATATTCATTTGTACCCAGCTGAAGAATACTCGCCGTATGATTTATCATCGTTTCCTGTGCAATCCTTACGTCAACAGATTCATTTTTTAAATGCGCTTAAATCTAATACGCCGGGTGTGTATCTGTTAACACCTAAAAATTTATTGTTACGTCATTTATCTTTGGATGCACTCACCCAACTTGGGTTTAAGTTGGAAGTCGGCCAAGAAGTATCGCCAGAAACTTTAACGGAGCAGTGTCTTGCTTTAGGGTATCTGCGTACGAGCTTAATTATGGATCCGGGTGAGTTTAGTAGCCGTGGTGATATCTTTGATTTGTACCCTGTGAGTGGTGAGCCGGTTCGGATTGAATTTTTTGGCGATACCGTTGAAAGCATCCGTTTGATTGATGTGGAAAACCAGCGTTCTGTAGGTCAAACAAAATCGATAACGGCTGTACCTGCCTCAGGTATTGTACTGAATTCTGAAAATAAAAAAATGCTGGCCGCGCAACTCAATAAACGTTTAGAGGCTCATATTAACGATCGCCCCATGTCTCGCGAAGATATGGATGGATTACATGCGACAATTCAAAACCAAATTCAGACACTTGAACAAGAATTTTTACCCGATGGGATTGATTATTACGGGCCAATGATTCACGCCGGCGTCGATGAAAAAAATTATGTGACGGTGATGGACTATCTGAGTGCTGATATGGTAGCCATCGTCGATGACTGGAACCTGATGCTCAATAATATGGAAGGTTTGAGTGATCGTCTAAACCGTCAATACAATGAAGGGCTTGAGAAGGCTCGTTTATTGGATATGGGGTTTTGTTATCACCTGAATGGTACCACGGCATTGAGTCAGTTTAAAGACGTGCTGCCCCATCGTTTATTTTTAGATACGTTTCCACTTGAGGCTGATGGTCAAATTAAAGATGCTTCTGGCGTTGATGTGGTGAATATTAATATTGAGGGTGCCGAATTATTTAAGGCCAATATGGAAACGGCCTCTGAT
>CAYGPY010000007.1:0-1192 GCA_964351765.1 uncultured Vampirovibrionales bacterium | reverse complement strand
AGGTTGTTGTGACGAGCGATTATCCGCAACGGGTGATTGATGCGTGTAAAGAATGGGACGTGCCAGCAACATTTTGTCCTGATGAGGGCTTTACCGATGAGTCGTTTTCTCCAGAGAGTCTGGATGTTTTAATTACACGGAAAGGCCCGTTTTTGGGCTTTGTGCTGCCTGATGAAAAACTAGCAAACTTAACCGATGCCGAATTATTTGGACGAAAACAGAAAAAACGCTATGTCGAAGACCGTAAACACCGCGAAGACATGGATGTTATTGATTCGATCAATGACTTGCGCCAAGGTGATTACGTGGTTCATGTTAAGCATGGTATCGGGCAATTTTCAGATCTGTGCCAGATCAACATTGATGGTGAGCGTCGAGAATATTTAACGGTTTCTTATGCCAATGGCGATAAACTGCACGTGCCTGTTGAGCAAGTCAACATGTTGTCACGCTATCGTGGCGCGGGTGAAGCAGCACCTAAGCTCAGTAAAATGGGTGGTATTGAATGGGGCAAGGTTAAGTCCAAAGTTAAAAAATCGATTCAAGTTATTGCCAAGGATCTGCAAGCGTTGTATGCGGCACGAGCCAAGGCCCAGGGGTACGTGTTTGATCAAGACACCCCGTGGCAAGTTGAAATGGAAGAGGCGTTCCCCTATACCGAAACACCCGATCAGTGGCAAGCAATTTTAGACACCAAAGGCGATATGGAAACTGACAAGCCTATGGATCGATTGATCTGTGGTGATGTTGGTTTCGGTAAAACTGAAGTGGCTTTGCGTGCCATTTTTAAGGCAGTTCTATCCGGAAAGCAAGTGGCGTTCCTCGTGCCAACAACCATTTTGGCGCAGCAGCATTTCCATACGCTAACAGAACGTTTACAGGCTTACCCTGTTAAGGTGGGCTTGCTGAGTCGCTTTAGAAGCGCTAAAGAACAACGTGATGTTGTTCAGCGTCTGCAGGTTGGCGAGTGTGATGTGGCTGTTGGAACGCACCGTCTATTACAAAAGGATGTGCGCTTTAAAGATTTAGGTTTGGTTGTTATCGATGAAGAACAACGTTTTGGTGTCAGCCATAAAGAAAAATTAAAACAGTTGCGAAATGAAGTGGATGTGTTGACGTTGTCGGCGACTCCGATTCCAAGAACACTTTACATGGCGTTATCAGGTATTCGCGAAATGAGCTTGATTAACAC
>CAYGPY010000006.1:0-31075 GCA_964351765.1 uncultured Vampirovibrionales bacterium | reverse complement strand
CCTCAACAGCAGCGAGCTCAGGTGACTACTCAAAAGCAGCAAGCTCAGGCAACTACTCAAAAGCAGTAAGCTCAAGTGACTACTCAAAAGCAGCAAGCTCAGGCTACTATTCAAAAGCAGCAAGCTCAGGCAACTATAGCGCATGTACTGCCGTGGGTTATCGCGCTGCCGTGAAGGGAGATAAAGGCAATTTATTAATGGTTTCTGAATATATCAGGAAGGATGGTAATTACATACCTGTAGGCGGCAAGGCTGGCATCGTTGATGGTAAAAAATTAAAGCCTAATTGTTGGTATATTGTGGAAAATAATAAATGGGTAGAAGTTGATTTTACTGACGAAGTATTTTCACGCGTTCTATCTAGTAGAAAGGGTGTGAAAAAAGTAAAAACTGACAACGGACAAATTTTATTTATTGTCAGTGATGATAAAGGAAATTCAGCTCATGGCGAAACTATAGCTAAGGCGCAAGAAGATTTAGTTTATAAGGCAGTTGCTAAATTTGACGGTAAAATTCCAAAATCCACAACCGGAAAGGAATGGGTTGGCATCTATCGTGCCATTACCGGAGCATGTGCGGCAGGTGTGAAAAATTTTGTTGAAGAAACTGGCAAGAGCCTTGGTGATATTTATACATCTAAGGAAATTGCCGAGTTAGTAAAAGGCAGATATGGCGCGGATAAATTTATTGGAAAAATTAACGAGCAAAAATAATGTCAGAATTTAAGCAATTAGCAGAGTCAATATTTGGTGGGGGCTGGCAGTCAAAGCTAGCCCGGCACTTCAAAGTAAACCCACGTACCGTGAGACGCTGGGCGGCTGGTAAATCAAAAGTTCCTGAAAGTGTTTTAATTGCTTTACGTATAATGACGAAAACTACTTAGTTGCAATTATCTAAGGAGTGGAGTATTATGCTGCTTTCTAACTATAAATAGGATTTTTAAGGTTTCAATAAACACTGAAATAATCATAATTGCGTTTCACACTCTCTTCATTCGATTGTGAAAGTCTTTCTGGCCTACTGTATTTACGCTCATACTTTTGGACGCTAAGCCTTTTTCTATTTGCCGCACATTCGGGGCAGTATTTTTTTCCATAATGGACATCAATCATTAGAAAACCACAATCGTTACAACATTTATCTATTGCTTTACTCTTCATTTAACACCCCTAGTTTTATTATAACTTTACCATCTTTAACTTTTGAATACCATTTAGGCAGGTATCTAAACCGACAATCATCAACGCCCCATACTTCTGCGATACCATCAAAAGCATGTTTCATGGATGCCAATGCATTATCCTCGTCTCGTCTACGGTTATCTGGTGGGAAAAAACACACCTCAAGCAAATAAATATCTTTCTCAGGTGGTTTATTCGCAGCCATAGTCATCCACCCGGCAATCTTCTTTTGCTCCTGTTGTGCACGCCACTTTTTCCGCCAATGACTTTTATTATTTGGATTAAGGACAGGAGAAGGATACGGCAATATGATTTCAATCCCATGGGTCATAATCTAACACCCACAATAAAGATATAAATGCAAAAACCAAAATGACGAGTACACCTATTGTTTGTAGTAATATATCCATAACAATACCTTGTTTAATATCCACAATCTTTTAATGTAATATAACCCTCAGATAATTCAACTAACAATTGCGTATTTTTCTCGCTTATTTTTGTAACAGGGTTTACACTCCGTGTCCAGGAATCAACTGTTTGTTTTGCGCAACTAAGCCGTTCAGCAATGTATTTATTCGTCCACTTTTTTTTTATTTTTAACATCTTGATTTTATCTGAAAGTTTACTCATTTTAGACCTTTTTTATAATAGTACAAATATTATTGTTGACAATGGATTTGTAAGAGCATTATAATAATATTTATATTATTTAGCAATAAAAAATATATTACTACACTCATTAATTATATATTGGATGGAAGTTATGGTTATTTATCAAAATGTATGGATAGACAGAACTAATGATAGGCCGTGGATTGGCGAACTGCACATCAGAGAAAGTGTGGGTATTTGTAGACACAACCCGACTTTTTTGGATGCAATTGCAGATTACCAAACCGCAGACCATATTGGGCATAAATACGCCTATACTATGGTAAGCGATATAGAGAGTGGTACGTGCGAAATTATAAACATAGAAGGCGAGCTATACATCACGCCTGAAAAAGTCCAAGAAGATATAGAACTTGAAAAATTTGATTGGAGTAGAAGAGATGCGCAATAGCACAATAGATAGTTGCAACCTAGCAATGAAAATACAAACAAAGTTAGATAAAGACTTCGAGCCTATATTAATGAAATACTACTATGATAATATATGTATAAGCTTAGGAATGAAGCCAAAAGACGGCGTTACTGTTGACGCGCTACGTGAAATACATGAAAGATTATTGAAGGTATGAAAATGAGACGAAATATTACAAAAACAATAGCATCCATAGTTATGCTGGCGTCAGTTACAGGTTGCGAGACATATAAAATAAGTAAAGTAAATCAACATGTAAACGAAACATACGCATATATAGAAGATGAACGGGATTATGTTAAGCCACTTTCTCAGTTTATAGTAGATGGTGGTGGAGATTGCGAAGACTTTGCTAACGCGAAATATCAGTTACTGAATGAAAAAGGGGTGGCAGATGAAAGAATGCGGTTTGTGTTAATTCAGGAAGAGGAGCAAACAAAACGGCCACACCTGGTGCTTCGGGTTGATAATTATATACTTGATAATATGAAGCGTGGGCTACAACCAGCGGAAAGCTACAAGGGCACTGATTATAGCCATGAGAAATTGTGGCACATAAAAGGCGATGCTGCGCGTTTTGCAAAATAAACAATTTTTAATGTGGGAATTAAATGACCCTCAAAACGATACTTGTAATGAATGTAAAGATAAACAAAAGGAGTCCGACAATGCCGAGTGATAGAGAAATAGAAGCTGCTAGAAAAGCAATAGCATTTATGTGGCAAGAAACTGGTGGAATGGTTGGGCAATATCTTGACTGTGAAGGTTTAGCAAAAGCAGCCCTAGAAGCAGCAGAGCAAGAACGCCAAGACATGCACTCCGAGCTTGTAGAGGCGTTAGAAAGTATAGCCAATGGGTTTGATGGATATTCCCCAGAAGATTGGAAAGATATAGTTCTGGAGATTAGAGAGGTTGCTAAAGCAGCACTTAACAAAGCAACTAAGGAGGGGTAAGACGTGGGTAAATTTAAAAGTTCAGGCGTGGAAAGTATTATTAAGCCTCTATGCCCCAAAGGTAATAGTTGGGTTGAAATATCTACAGATTCGTTAAATTTTGAATATCCGACAAGGGCTTTTCAGCATAAAGATTTATGTGTTATCAGTGCTGTTGAAGTTGCTGATAAGAAAATTGGCTTTGAATATCATATCAGCATCACCAAGCAAGGGGTGGCTCGTTGTGATTCTAATGCTGCTAAATGGGTATTAAAGCAGTTTGGCTTGGAAGGGTGGGAGGAAGATAATCACGTACCTTATGGTGTTGCTAGGCACTTCTGGCGACCTGTAGCAGAAAAATTAGTTGGAATGGAATGTAAATGCAAGGAAGACGAGCCAGCTATAATTGAAGATAAGGGTGATTATGTTTGGCGACCAGATAATAGCGCAGAATAAACTTAACGACTAACACTATAGAGAGGGAAAGATGAGTGACTGGAATATACCCGAAAAATGGGAACAACTTTTTAGCGAAGAGCCTCAAACATATCACATTTACGATTATGATTATTCTTGTAATAATATTGAATCTATGGCCTTATTTTTGGAAAGCTTAGAAGTGCCACAAGACGCACTTGTTGTGGATGATGGTACGCGAGTTATTCTAAAGCATGATAATTATCCCTATAGCGTCTGCATAGACTCTTATGGCCACGGCGATTTTGATAGACACGGTTATGATATAACAAGGGTAGACCCCATTACTTACGAAGATTTTAAAAAAAAGGAGTCCGACAATGCCGAGTGAAAGAGAAGAGTTAATAAGGCAAGCTAAACAAGCTATATCAACCCAAGCGAGGGGCAGAACCTCCCAAACAGCACTACAGGATAAGGAAGGTTTATGAAAATACTACTATTAGCACCTGAGAGCTGCGTACTAAAAAACTTTCTTAAAGATTGTAAACATACATGGGAGAAGATAACTCCAGAATACGCTAGTAAGTTCGATCTTATGGTATCTTTTGGTTATAGGTATATATTAACAAAAGATATATTAGATGTTTGCCCAGGTATCAATCTGCATATATCCTACCTTCCATATAACAAAGGAGCCGATCCAAATTTCTGGTCATTATATGACGGCACACCAAAAGGAGTTACAATACATAAAATGGACGAGGGAATTGATACTGGAGAGATTTTATTGCAGCAGCTTGTCGAGTTTTCAGAAGATGATACTTTAAGCAGCTCCTACCAAAAACTACAGGACGCTATAGTTAATCTATTTATTGAAAATGCAGAAGATTTATTAGCCGGTAATATTAAGCCAAAACCAAATAAAGGTGGAACGTATCATTGTTCCAAGGATAAAGAAAAGATATTTGCTATACTCAGTAAAAAATACCCTAATGTATGGAAAGCGCCGATTAAAGAAGTAATAGGAATAGATTATGGAAGATAGGTTAGAAATAGAAAAATTAGGCAGATGTATTCCTTGTTTTACTGGAGGAACGTTCGAAAATGCCCCGCCTGATGCTATTGTGGATGCAGCAACAAGATACTTAGAAGCCCTCCAAGTTGAAAATAAAAGACTGAGGGATGAGCTACACGAGGCTAATAAAACCATTAAAAATAGCTACGCCAATCAAGCGTGGTTCCATGACGGTGATGCTGTTTTTCATGCTACAGCCATTCCAACTCCACAAGGATTGTTTATAGAGTTAGTTAAGGGTGATAGATTATTAGAGCAAATAAAATAATCGGATGCTTATACAATAAAAGCCGCCCAAGCAGCACTACAAGAGGACAAGTAGACATCATCATGTGGCAAGAAACACAGATAAAACAAGTAGAGGGTGTTAGAATGCTAGAAAAAGAAACACAAAGACAACAAAGAAGAGAACAAAGAGATAATCTACGCGATGCCTGGAGACAAGAAATAGCAGAACAGATCGCCGCCGAAAACCCACAAAGCAACGGGTTCGAAAGAGCTGTACTCATCGGTAGGCGGTTAAGTGAAAACATAGCTATGAATAGGGAAGATAAAGCTAAATATTAGATATGTTGCATAATCAATAGTTATCAGCTATAATACTGATATGCTTATAAACTTATGCAGTGAAATTATAAATCCTGATAATATAACCAGAGTGACAACAAGCTCAACTGGTAATGTTATATATATGTCAGGAATAACAGATGCCACTTCAAGCCTTGAAGTTAATTATATAGAAATTCATCAAGACACAGTACGACAAGTAGATGGTAGTAAAGCACTAGAACCAAACAAACTTTATATGATGGCAATGATAAACGCATTGTCCACAAAGGAGCGCGAGGGTGGGAAGACCGAAGATAACCTTGAATGATCTGCCAAAAGGCTGGGCTGAAAAGTGTATAGAGTTAGGTAAAGAAGGGGCAAGCGATGTAGAAATGCGCGTTGAAGCCCTTGATTGCATTTGTCACGAAACGTGGACGCGACTACTAGAGGAAGAACCACTTTTTTCTGAAACCATAAAAAAAGCAAGGCTATATTGTAACCAATGGTGGGAGAAAAAAGGCAGGATAAATCTAGAAAATAACACATTTAGTTATACCGGCTGGTACATGAACATGAAGAACCGATTCGGCTGGAGAGATAAGAACGAAAATGAGAATACAACTAAGGTTCAAGCTTTCATATCAAGTGAGCCTATGACTACCGATGAATGGGAAGAGGAATACAAGGAGGACTAGACCATGCCATGCAAAGGAACTAAGAAAGGCGGTAAGAAAGGTGGAAGAGGGAAGTAGCTACCAGACCTATATTAATGATGGCAACTGCCCTGTAGATGCTAATGAGTATGTACAGCTAAAGCTTGCTAATGGCCACACACCCATAGAGAAGGCAGGAACGTTCTATTGGGGTTTAAATGGGCGTGGCGATACATACCCTTTTATCGAGCAATACCGTATAGCCAGTGAAGAAGAGTTTAACAAGTACCAAAAGCGCAAGGCTGATGCTAGAAAGGAACGTGCATTTGTAACTAAAAGTAAATAGAAGTGCTGAAAATAACGGGTTTAGACTTTTAAAGTGCAAAACATTATATGGCGACCACAATCAGGTAAGCAAAAGGCATTAATTGATTGCCCTGTATATGAGATATTTTACGGTGGCGCACGGGGCGGTGGAAAAACCGACGGTGTTATTGGCAAGATGGGTTTAAAGGCTCTTAAGTACGGCGATTTATTCAACTGCGTTTTTTTTCGTAAAGAAGTGCCGATGTTAGATGATGCTATTTCTCGCTCGCACCAGATATACAAACCTCTGGGTGCGGAATGGATAGGTTATAAAAAAACATGGTTATTTCCGAATGGGGCGCAATTCAGATTCAGACCAATGGAAAAAGACCAGGATGCTGAAAAGTACCAAGGTCAAAACTTATCCGATGTATGTATTGAAGAAGTTGGAACTTATGGAGATCCCTCACCTATCTATAAATTACATGGTGCTATTCGTTCGGCTCGTGGCATATCAACACAAATGCACTTAACAGGAAACCCTGGTGGCGCTGGCCAAGGCTGGCTTAAAGAAAGATTTGTAGACCCTGCACCTGAGGGTATGAAGGTTATTAAAGATAAATTACCAAACGGAGATATTAAAGAACGCGTTTATATCCCTGCGAAGGTTCAAGACAATCAAATTCTATTAAAGAATGACCCTAACTATGTTGGTAACTTATACATGGTTGGTTCAAAGTCACTAGTGCAGGCTTGGCTTGAGGGTGATTGGAATGCAGTAGAGGGAGCTTTCTTTGATACGTTTAATGTTCATAAGCACATTGTTAAGCCTTTTGCTATACCAGACCACTGGTATAAGATACGTGCTTTTGACTGGGGATATGCGGCACCATTTTGCACTTTATGGGGCGCTGTATCTGATGGTAGACCTGTCGAGCAAATAGATGGTAACTTTCTAACTTTTCCAAAAGGCGCGATTATAATATATCGTGAGTGGTACGGCGCAACCAAACCCAATGTTGGTTTGAGGATGGAAAATAAAGATATTGCGCACGGAATCATAAAGTACGAACAAGAGCGTATTGACGATATGGTTGCTGATCCAGCTATATGGATGTGTAGTGGCGGCTTGTCTATTGGTGAGCAAATGATGCAAGAAGGTTGCTACTTTAGAAGGGCTGATAACCAGCGTATTCCAGGGTGGCAACAAGTGCGACAACGTTTAAGTAGTGACAAAGACCCACCAATGTTGTATATTTTTAGTAATTGCAGTGCATTACTTCGCACGCTGCCAAGTGTCCAGCACGACAGAACACGTCCTGAAGACCTTGACACAGATTCAGAAGACCATGCAGTAGATACACTAAGATATTTATTGATGAGTAGACCTCTTACGTTTAAGAAGCCAGACCCACCACAAGAATGGGATGATAAAATTTACGTTAAAGATGAGGTTAAAAGGATTAGGGCAAAATCAACAAAAAAAGGATTTAAGTAGTGTTAGAGACAAAAGAAGATTTACTTGAAGGTAGCGGCGACATAGGTAAATGGAGGCTGTGGCAGCGTGAAATAGAAGCAGCCCAATCATACCGTAAACGCTTTGACAAAGAAGTTAAAGAGTATAACGAGATATACTCTAATGAAGCGGAGGGTGCGGAATACACAAATAGGCGCTATCCTATATTCTGGGCTAACACTCAAACGTTGAAGCCGCTGACATTCTCGAACCTACCATTAGCTGATATAAGAAGGCGCTACGCCGCGAAGGATGCGATTGCAAGGCTTTCCTCTATACTTCTGGAAAGGGGGGCTAATTTCTTTATGGAGAAAGGAAACCTACAAGATAGGCTTTCACAATGTCGTGATGACTCCCTTATTACAGGAATGGGAGTTTTAAAAGTTAGATTAAATAATGTCATTGTTCAAACAGAAACGTTTGGAGAACAGCAAGCTGGTAAGACCGTAGAATATGATTTTATACCGTATCAAGATTATTTATCGTCCCCTGCTAAGTTCGAGGCTTTGGTTCGTTGGAGAGCTTATCGACACAAATGGATTCGCGAAGAGTTAATTGATATGTTTGGCAAAGAAAAAGGTATGAAAGTTCGTTTATCTGAGACAATCTTAGAGCCGGCCAGGGGTGAGCGGCACGAAGAAGAAGAGCAATTATTTAAACGCGCTGAAGTTTGGGAGATATGGGACAAACAAACAGGTAAAGTAATATTCTGGTCACAGGGATATGCTGAGGGCTTGTTAAGTGAGGAGGATGAATCTTATAATTTAGAGACATTCTTCCCTTCACCCGCCCCAATTAATATGGGGCGTGTTAATAATTCTATTTTGCCAGTGCCACCTTATAGGATGTATAAAGCGCAAGCAGAAGAGTTAAACGAAATATCCGATAGAATAGAGAAAATAACAGAACAGATAAAAGCTGGTGGTCTTTATAATGCTGTTATAGCGCAAGAGGATATTGAGAGTCATTTAAACAACGATGATGGCGAATACTCTCCAACAACACTAGACCCTTCAATCAATATCAATAACCTTATCTACAACAAAGATGTTAAAGCTTTAGCCGATGTGTTGGCTGTGCTTCGCTCTCAAAAGCAAGAGGTTATTAATGAGATTAGAGATATAACAGGTATATCTGATATTGTGCGCGGCACATCCGTTGCAAGCGAGACGGCAACAGCGCAAAAGATTAAGGGTAATTTTGCAATATCAAGGATACAAACGCAACAAGAAGAAATGACGCGCTTTATCCGTGATGTGATAAGAATCTCTAGTGAGTTGATAGCTGAAAACTTCACAGGCAAAGAACTTGCAGAAATTGCAAATATGCGTGTGTTGGAGGAAGCTGAGTTTAACCAGAAGCTTAACCGTTTGATTGTATCGCAAGGACTACAAGGCCAAGATGCAGAAGATGCAAAACGCGTAATGCGTGAGGAACAAGACCGCACTATTAAACTTGATATGGCGGTTATGGATAGCACGCTAAAGGCTGTTGAGAAACTACTGCGCAATGACAAGTTACGTGGTTATTCTATAGATGTGGAATCTGAAACCACGGTGCAGGTTAATAGTGACAAGCTGAAAGCGCAAAGAATTGAATTTGTTAATGTTATATCTGGATTTATTCAACAATACGCTCCGCTTGTTCAAGGTGGATTATTACCAAGGGAGTCATTTAGTGCTATGCTTGGCTTTGTGTCCAGACCGTTTAAAGTGGGTAGGGAGCTTGAAGAGGCGTTTGAATTAATGGGTGAAGAGCCGCCAGAAGAAAAACAAACACAAGAGCCTAGCAAAGAGATTATAGACGCGCAATTGAAATCACGTGAGCTGGATATTAAGGAGTTCAAAGTCCAAAGCGATTTACAGGTGGATCAAGGAAAGCTTGAGATTAGTAAAGGAGAGTTGGCTTTAGATGCTGCTAAGTTGGATGCTCAACAGTTCGACAAGGAAGCAGACAGGGAGGCTGGCTTTCAGTCTGAAGAATTAAGGGCGTTGGCACGCAATGCAAAGTTCTCAAAAGAAGCGCAGGAGGCTATTCAGTGAGATTAAATCCAGAGCAAGAACATGAATTATTTTTAGCAAAATGCGCTAAAGAAAAGATTGAGCCAACAAAAGAGTTATTTGAGGCTTTTCAACAAATGGTGCAAATGCGCCAACAGATTATCGAGAGTGAGGCTTATAAGGCCTTTGAGAAAGAAAGACAGCGTAGAAACCAGAGAACTGTTACGCAAACTATTCAAGAGGATGGGGCTATAATCTCTCCTATAGATGAGAAAGCCTACACCACAAAACGTTCGTGGGATGACCATATAAAAGCCAATGACGTTGTTGAAGTTGGAAATGAAAACGTAAAAAAGCGTAAACCATGAAAAAGGTTTTGGGAACTATATACTTAACTAGCCACTAAAGGCAATGGTTGGATTATCAAATTTTAAGAAATTTTTACGACTCTGGTCATGAGTTTGTGTTCACTTTTTTGACCAGAGGCCCTTGGTAGGGTCTTAACGAGGATGACATGAGCAGCGCCTCTTACACCACACTAACTTATCTACAAGTGTTTTGTCAATGCAGATAATCCTAGGCCATGTAAAATGCATTTTTTCACCTCTTTAAACATATCATCTGGCAATACTTGGTTTTGGTAGATACGTTTACCATCCTTATCTTTACCTAAGCATAAAAGGTCCACCCTATGGAAGCCTACGGCATTAACCATATCCCCTTTTATCCATCTATTCGCTTGCCCCCACTTTTTAGGTAGAGCGAAAGAAGCGCGGCGTCATATCCTGTTTTTGTAGTCTTTCCGTCCCTGTATTCAATAAGTTTGGCCCTATCCATAACCTCTTGAGTAATATAGTCTTCTAGGCTCTTAGCAGTAAGAAAAGGGGGTATTTTGGTCCCCATTATTTCAAGCCTGTCGTTCATTCCCCTACGGTTTTTCTTAAATGCCTTAAAGATTGATGATGCAGATAATATACGAGTTTCATCATCTAAAACAGCGCACTGCAAATCAACATCACCTATAGGCAGTGGGCCACTTAAAAGTGCGTACCGTTTAATAGTGGGGGTACTTTCTCGTAGCAGGGATAAAGCAACTTCGTCAAATTTTGCGTTTATAGCTCCCATATTTTACATGTTTAATCGCTTGGATGGTTGGCTTAGCAATTTATGAAGGTGTTGAAGAATTGCATGTATATGGTGCCGATTGTTTACAGCAAGAAGAATACTGGCGACAAAGGCCATGCATCGAAAGCAGGATAGAAAAAGCAAGGCAGTCGATGAAAGTTTACATACCAAATAATTCAGCATTATTTTCTGGGAAATTATACGGATATTTTTAAATTACAAATAAAACTTGTAGTTCTTTGTATTTTACATTAAAATAACGTTTAAAGTCATAGCTTTGATAATTTAATAGGTAATTTTTATGCAAGACGATGTTGTGGATAACCCAACTGGTGAGGATTTAAGCATAGATAACGTGGTTAATGGCCTTTATGACCAATTAAAAACCCCTGAGGATTCTGGCGAATCAGAAGGGGGTGTTGAGGAGGTAGTAGAGGAACAAGAAGAGGTATCCGAAGATGATAAAGAGCAGGAGTCTTTTGAGATACCAAAGAACGTACCTAAAGAATTACAGGAAGCTATTGACGGGATTGAAGATACCGCTGTCAAACAAGCCAGTTTGGATATTTTCAAAAAGATGCAAGGCAACTTTACGAAAAAAAATCAAGAGTTTGCTGAGCAGAAAAAATTTGCAGAGTCTGTAAACGAAGCTTTTGAAGCCGCCGGGCTAAAAGGTGGCGATGTTAAACAAAAACAGCAGCTAATTACAAATTACCTTTCTTTTGATAGATTAATTGAAAGTGACCCAAAGAGAGCTGTTGAACAATTAATGGTATATGCAAAAGTTGACCCTAGAGACTTTATAAAAGAATTTGCTGATCCTACAGATGATAGTGATAGCGAGTTTTACACTGAAACTGAAAAAAGTTTATTAAACAAAGTAGAAACGCTAACAAAGAAACTAGAATCTATTGAAAAGCAAAGTCTAGAGTCTGTAAACCAGCAACGTGTTCAATCCGTTCAAGAGTTCCGAGAGGCTAAAGACGAAAGTGGTAATTTGCTTCACCCACATTTTGATGCGGTGAAAAATGAAATGATGGATTTGGCGGAAGTTAATCCACACATGAAGATTGGGCAGTTGTACGAAAAGGCCGTTCGTTTAAATGATGATATATATCAAGAGACGCTTGAGGCTGCAAAGCAAAGGGCGATTCAAGAGCGGGAGGCAAGGCGGCAAGCAGAGATTGAAAAGGCAAAAAAACAAAATCGCCATTCAAGGGGTCTGAAACCGCAAGATACAAATACCCATGATGCAGATGCTATTTTTGAAAAGCTGGCAATAGACGCGGGATTCTAAAGTTACGTTTCTAAAATTAAAAAGGATTTTAGAAAATGACTAACCCAAATATTTCACAATTAATTTCTACGACTATGGAAGCTCAGATTCCTACCGTGGTAGATAATATAACTGAGTCTAATGTTTTATTTAATCGCTTGAAAGAAAAAGGACGCATCCTAAAACAATCAGGTGGTAATACATTTCGTGAGACTCTTTCTTACGCTGAGAATGGAACTATCCAGGCTCAAGGTCAATATGATACCTACGATACTACACCACAGGATGTAATTACTTCTGCTGACTTTGACCAGAAGATTACAACTGGTACTATCACAATGACTGAACTTGAGATGAAGCAAAACTCAGGGCGTGAACAAATTATCAATCTTATGAAGGCTAAAATGGAAGTATTGAAGCTTTCATTTAATAATAAGTTCGGTGATTTCGCACATTCTGACGGTACAGGTTCAGGCGGTGATGAAGTAGGTGGTTTACAGCTTTTAGTGGCTGACGATCCCACTACTGGTACAGTAGGTGGTATTAACCGTGCTAACTATACTTTTTGGAGGAACCAGCTGTATGATTTCTCTGTTGAGACAGTTACACCAAGTGCCACAACCATTCAAGGCGCGTTCAACACTCTATACAGACGTTGCCAAGAGCAGAGCGGTGAGCTTATCGACCTCATTATCGCTGGTGATACTTATTTTGGTTACTATGAGGATTCATTACAAGCAAACCAACGCTTTAATGACGGCAAGATGGCTAAACTAGGCTTTGATGCACTTAAATATAAAGCTGCGGATGTGGTGTACGATACTAAGTGTGCCGATGCTCGTGTTTACTTCTTGAATACCAAATACATGTCTTACAAGTATCTTGGTGATTCCATGTTTGAAGTTGGTGCGGCGCGTCAACCTCACAACCAACCAGTAACTATTGTGCCTATGACTGCAATTGGTAACTTAACAATTACCAACGCTCGTGTTCATGGTGTAATGATTGCTTAATGGATACCCCTAAGGGGGTGTCTTTTAATAATAGATTATAAGGAAAAATATAATGTCTGATTTTAAAATTATTTCTAATCACGTAGTTCCTCAAGATATTGATGAGACATCTACGACCCAGAAAGTGCCACTAGGCACAACTGTTCAGGCTTACGATAGAGCCTCAACAGCGTATGGAGTAGGTGAGTTCATTTATCTAAAAGGCGTTGGCTCAACTGTTGTTGGCTCGGCGGTTGTTTATAACCCTGATGATTTTTCAACGGTTCTTGCTGATGCTAATGATATTGGATCTATTGCTTTTGCAATGAGTATTAATGTTGCATCGCAATACGGTTGGTATCAAATTAAAGGTAAAGCCGTTGGCAAAGTTGCAGCTTCTTTTGCTGATAATGCTAACTGCTATTTAACTTCAACAGCTGGTACTATTGATGATGCAGTTGTTGCAGGTGATTACATCTTTAAATGCAAAGGTGCATCTGCAATTGATACGCCATCAACTGGTTTAGCAGAGTTAGAGATCGACTACCCATTTGTTAAAGATGGATTAGATGATGCTACTTCATAATAACTTGGGGAGGGCTTTTGCTCTCCCTTTTAACTAAAAGGAAAAGAAAAATGACAAAAGAAGTATTAGTAACAACTGTAACACCAGAACACGAAGTGCCTTATGGACGCTTGCAAGTGGCTTTTTATGATAGCCCCAGAACTTATACACCTAAAAAATCCGATGAGCCGGTTACAGAAGATAGATTATATATCTCAATCAACATCACAAACGGCAAAGACCATATCAAGCGTAAAGCTAAAGAGCATGAGTTAAACCTTTATTCCGCAGCTTATGACAAGTACCTTACTGCTAAGAAAAAGGGCGGCACACTTGACACAGTAGCAAACCAAGCTGCGGAAATTGAAGAGCTTAAAAAACAATTAGCAGCTAAACAAGCAAAAGCTAAAAAGGAAATTAAATAATGACTTTAACCCTCTTAGAGTTATGCAAGAGAGTTGCCAGGGATGCTAAGACAGCCGTTCCCAACACCATCATAAGTAATGCAGAATTAGAGGCTGTGCAATTATTACAGGCAGCACGCTCTACTATGCAAGACCTTCTTAAAAGGGTTGATTGGGAGGAGTTAATAGCAGAGGCGACTATCACCACGGTAGCAAGTACGCAAGCTTACAACCTCCCTTCTGACTTTGACAGAATTATTGACGAAACCGCTTGGAATGTAACGAATAATGACCCAATGATAGGGGTTACTACAGCGAGAGAATGGCAATACTTGCAAAATAGCTCAACGTCAACAAGTAGTGTTCTGGATTATTACCGCATCAGGGGGGGGCAGGTGTTGATATTCCCCACTCCTGCAAGTGTTGAATCTTTAATTTACGAATATATCACAAACACTCCGATAGAATCATCGGGCGGCACAGCGCAAGAGGATTGGTTGGCTGATACTGACGTGCCAAGGATCGACCAGTATTTAGTCGAATTAGGCATAAGATGGCGTTTCCGTAAGATTAACGGCAAACCATACCAAGAAGATTTAAACGAATATAACGAGATAGCAACGCGTAGAATAATGGCTGATGGTGGACGTAAAAAGATATGTTCATCACCGCGCAGAATTAAAGGCGTACAAGTTGCTTATCCAGAGAATGTAACAGCACCATAGGAATATTATGGCAAGAGATATAAGTTTAGGGCAGCAGAGATACGGTACAAATACTTCTGTAACTTTACCATCTCCTACAGGTGGTTGGAATACTCGTGATGCAGAAAGTCAAATGCCGCCGGAGGATGCTGTCGTTATGGACAATGCCATACCTTCGGTTGGCAAGGTTGTTTCAAGATGGGGTTATGCCTCAAGCGCAACGGGTGCAAGTAGCAATGTTGAAACCTTATTGTCATATGAAGCTGGATCGGTAGATGAATTAATATCCGCTAGTGGTTCAGTAGTTTACAAAGGGATTAGTGGCACATTAACATCAATAGGTACTGGCTTTTCAAATGCAAGATGGGAAGGGGTGAATTTTAATGGCCGTCTTTTAATGGTTAATGGCTCCGATACACCCCAAAACTTTGATGGCTCTACATTGTCAGCTTCCACAATTACAGGAAGCGGCTTAACTCCCGCTGACTTCGATGGTGTGGCGGTTTTTAAGAGTTTTGTATTTTATTGGGATAGTGCGACACAAGATTTTTGGTATGGCGCGGTTAATTCTTATCAAGGTGCATTCACTAAATTTCCATTATCAAGAGTCGGCCAATTTGGTGGCAACTTAGTAAAGATAGAAACATGGAATGTTGATGGTGGTGACGGAGTAGATGACCTGGCTGTTTTTTTTATGTCTTCTGGTGATGTGATAGTGTACCAAGGGACGGATCCTGGAGATGCTACAGCATGGGCTATAGTTGGTGTGTATCGCATAGGCTCCGCAATTGACAAACGAGCGATTACTAAACTTGGCAGCGATATTGTTATTGTAACTAATGGCGATTTTGTACTATTTAGTGAGGTGTTTAGAAAGGGCGGTATAACCACGTCAAGAAGCAAATTGTCTGGTGCCATATCAAGCGCAGCGTTAAATTATGGTAATAAGTTTGGTTGGCAGGTGGTAAATTACCCAAGGGGTAACTTATTAATAATTAACGTTCCGATTGCGACAAATTCCATATACCACCAATATTGCGTAAACACAATCACAGGCGCGGCAACAAGATTTACGGGTATTAACGCAAGATGTTGGACAGTGCATAAAAATGTGCTATACTTTGGTGGTAACACAATAATATACAAAGCCGATAGCGGTTTTAAAGATGGAAGTGCTGGCATCGACATGGATGTTCAACAGGCGTACTCAACGCTTGGCCTGCCTTCAGTAAAAACAATCAATACAATCGATCCAGTACACCGTGCAGATGGAAATGTAACCGTTAATGTTGATCTGGGTTATGATTTCGATAGAGCTATATTAGCGCAAGCTATCTCTTCAGAATCAACAGGTACGGCATGGGGAAGTGATTGGGGAAGTGATTGGAGTCCAGAAGCTATCACAAGAACAAGGGCATACATCGCACAAGGTCAAGGCACTTATGTAAGTATAAGATTTAAGACAAATGTATTAGGTCAGCAGATAAGTTGGTTTAGCACTTATTATAATTTTAGTCCAAACACGATATTGTAGGTAAATGATGGGTTTTTTTGATTTTATTACAGGCGGCGATAAGCCACCACCTGTGAGTGATCCACAGCAACTAGCTAAAGAGCAGGAGCTACTTGATAGATATAATATCGAATCGCCTTTTGGACGTAGATTTTTCTCCAAGGATGACCAAGGACGTGAGGTTTTAAATATTGAGGAAACACCCTATCAAAGGGCATTGAGGGGGCAGCAAGAAATGCTAGCCTCCGACTTCCTACGATCTTTGGCTGGTGGGGAGGATCGTTTTGCAGAAGAGGCAAGACGAATAGGTGATGTCACCTTTGAGCGCGGCTTGAAACGTTTAGAGCCTATACTGGAAAAAGCAAGGCGCAGAACGGATGTTAGACTATCAAGCCAAGGTATACCTACTGGCAGCGAAGCAAGACGTGATGTTATAGATGAATTACAGGCTGGTGAGAGTGATCTACTAACGGAATTAGCGCAAAGCTCAGAACTAGCAGCAAGCAGTGAGCAAGATAGACTGCGGCGATTAGCTGCGAATGAGGCGGCTACATTCTTAGGTGGTCAATTTAGCGGTATAGA
Organism: uncultured Vampirovibrionales bacterium; assembly: GCA_964351765.1. Classification (GTDB taxonomy): domain Bacteria; phylum Cyanobacteriota; class Vampirovibrionia; order Vampirovibrionales; family Vampirovibrionaceae; genus CAYGPY01. The sequence continues at coordinate 14,198 of CAYGPY010000006.1, read as the reverse complement.
CCCTTCATTTTTTGGTGGTGTAGCTGGAACCAATAGAGCTGGTATAATTCAGACTGGTGAGCAAGCGCAGCAAGCACGGAACCAAACTATTTACGATAGAAATATAGCATTTGGTAATAAATTAGTCGATATAGGAAGTGCTCTTGCAGCCCCAGCCACTGGCGGAATGTCTTCGTTTATGGGTAGTGCGGCTGGTGCACCTATGACAGGCGGAATGCAGGGGGCTACTCGCGGTAGTGGGTTGCAAGGATTTTTTGGTGGAGGTTCGTTTTAAATGAGAGATGCAATAGAAAGAGCCGCATTAAGCGCACAAAGAAGGCAGAACAGGCTTAACGAGTATAAGCAAACGACTCAAGGATTATCAGCACCTGCCAGGTTTGTAGGTAGTGTTATAGGCGGCTTCCAGCAAGCTGGTATTGATAGAGATGTGGAGGCATTACGCCCTCAAATGCAACAACTAGCGGCTCAAGAAGAACAAGTTGCAAAAAAGCGCAAAAGCGAATTAGCAAATGCCATTGCACAAGCAACGGGAATTAAAATAAATCCAGATAATTTCGACACTGAGACCTTACAGGCTTTAAGGCAAAAGCAAGTTGCAGGGGGTATAGTTTCACCACTTGAGAAACAAGAGATGGAACTTAAAAGGCGTAAGATAGACGTAGAGGAGCGTGATATTATCCGTAAAGAAGGTAACGCTCAATTACGTCAAGACTTACTTAAATCATGGCAGGGAAATCCAGCGCAGCAGAATCAAATTAAGGAAGCTACAAAACCAATCAAAGGTGATATTAGCAACCTTGAAAATATTATTGATAGCGTAGCTAAAAAAGTTAATAAAGCAGCTCAATTCGCGGCAGCAACAGGAGATGATACCTTACTAAAAGCAGCCGAGGCGGAATATGATGTTGCACTTGATAGTTATAATAGAAAGTCTGGCAAAGATATAAATGATTCCGAATTTCAAGCGGCTGGATTCTTTGAAAGAATGAAGTCAGCAGAAAATGGGGCGCGTGCGATTGGCGAAGGTGGTTTTCCTACTTTAAATGTTGAGTTGGTGAGTGGTGCGGCTGGCAAAATGGCTGCTAATTTCGCAAGAAACCCAGAGCAACAGGTGTTTGCAAGGGCGGCTGATGATTGGATTCGTGCGAAACTAAGAAAAGAATCTGGCGCAGTAATTGCGGACGAAGAAATGAAAGACGAGTTTAGAACTTATTTCCCTGTCGTTGGTGACAGTCCAGAGGTTATAGTCGCAAAGAGAAAAGCTCGTGAAATAGCAATGCGCAGTATGGGTAGGGCTGGCTCAAGAGCGTTAAATATAGATTCTCCTGAGTTGGGTTTAGAGGAGGCCGCGCCAAAGCCAGAGCAAGCGGATTTAAGCCAAGTGTCAACGGATGAGCTTTTAAGGATGTTAAATGAGTAAAGAAGCTATTATAGCAGAATTACAGAGGAGGGGCGTGCAACCACCGCAACAATCTACTATACGCTCTGATAAGCAAGCTATTCTAACAGAGTTAAAAAAGAGAGGTGTACAACCACCTGAAAAAAGTACCACTGATAAAGTCATAGGTGGGTTAGAGGCTGCGGCAACGGTTATTTCCGGCGCTGCGGCGGAGCCTATAGCAGGACTTGCTGGCGTGGCACAGGCTATTAACCCATTTTCTAAAGAAGGAGCGGCAGCAGAGACGGTTAGCACAACCCGTGACTTACTGACATACAAGCCAGTGTCACAATCTGGCAAAGAATCCACTAGAAAAGTTGGAGAAGTTCTTGCGCCAGTAGGTGAGGCTTTAGAGTCAACAAGAAAGCTTTTAGGTGATAAAGTATTTAAAGAAACTGATAGCCCAACTTTAGCAGCCGCAGCTGCGACACTTCCAGATGCTATTATAGAGGCTATAGGTTTTGGGGTTGGCGGAAAATTTGCTAAAAGCACTAAAGCCGTGCAACCATCTAATAAGGCGGTTAAAAACGCACTTAAACAAGCCGCCCCAAGCTCTAATAAATTAAAAGAAATTGCTGGCGGTATATATGATGAGTTGGAAAACTCAGGCGTTAAGTTAAAAGAAACCTCTGCTGCCCAACTATTAAAAAATGTAGAAGTAAAGGCTAAGAGGGTAAGCGCCAGAACCGCTCCTGTGGGCGCTGGTTTACTAGATGATTTAAAAGAGGTTTTAAAGTCCAATCCAACTCTAAATGAAATTAGAGACTTAAGGTCAATCGCAAAAGATGTGGCATCTTCTCCAGCAAAAAGAGAGGCTAGAGTTGGTTCCGTGGTAGTCAATCAAATAGATGACTTTCTTAATAACTTAAGTGAGTCCCAATTATCAACCGGAAAAGCCAAAGCCGGAACGATAGGCAAAAAAATAAAAATTGCAGATAATCTTTGGGGTAGAGCAAGAAAGAGCGAGTTAATAATCGAAACTATAGATAAAGCAAAAAATCGTGCATCTGGCTTTGAAAATGGCTTACGCATTGAGTTCGATAAAATTATTAATAATAAAAAACTAAGTCGTTACTTTAATGATTCGGAGTTGGCGATAATGAAAGATTTAGTTCGCGGTGATTTAAAACAGAATATACCACGCTTATTTGGTAAATTTGGAACTTTAGGGGGGAGAGATCAAAATGCTTTGGGTGCTCTTGTTGCTGGGGGGGTTGGTGCTTCTACTGGAGGACTCCCTGGATTTATAGCGGCCGTTTCAATTGGTAGTGCGGCAAGGAAGGTTGCACAAAATATTACCAAAGGAAAAGCTGATTTTCTTAACAATATTACAAAAGCTGGTAATAATGGGAAATCCATTACCCGTGCTTATCTTAATGTAGTTCCAAAGTCTAAACGTTCGGTAGTAGAATTATCGGAGTTGCTTAGTGACCCGAAAGTTAACCTAGAAGAGTTAATCACAAGCTCGAATAAATTAGTAAAAGAGGCTGCGGAAATTGCGGCAGGCAGGCAGGCTATAGGGCAGGCGGCAGGTGCTTTGGCGGTAGGTGAAATGAAAAATCAGGAGAACAAATAATGTCTGCATCAAGAGATGGAAACGGCACTTTCAACAGGGCTTACGACTGGACGGATGATGCGGCAAATAGCATCCCCATAACAGCTTCACGTTTTGACACTGAAATGGATGGCGTGGCCTCAGAGCTTACAAACTCTGTTGCGGCAGACGGGCAGACTACCATGACTGGTAATCTAAAGATGGGTGGCTTTAAAGTAACAGGTATGGCAAACGGTGCTGCCTCCACTGACGCGGTGACTCTTTCTCAGGTTCAGGCGTTAATAGCAGCGAATAACGATACACTTATTCCTGTTGGCTCTTATTATATTAATGAAACCAACTCTACTAATCCCGGAACTTTACTCGGTTTTGGCACGTGGACGGCTGTTACTGACACGTTCCTTGTTGGCCATGGTTCCACATATACAGCCACGGGGGGTTCTGCCACTGATAGTATCACGGTTGCGGTAGCTAATTTACCGGCAACACTTACTTTAAGCGACACAGGTTGCGGTGACGTAAATAATGGGGTTAGTGGGGCTACCTTCTTAACTGGCGCTAATTCAGGCGCGAACGCTAGAAACATAACTGTTTCAACAGGCGGTTCTGGTACTGCCATATCTGTGGATACTATACCGCCATACCAAGCTGCTTATATATGGAAGAGGACTGCATAATGACAAACCAAGGTGATTTACAGCAGGCAATTAGAGATATAACGAGCACAACTTATACCTATAATGGTGATTGGTTAGCATTATTTGATTATTACAGTATTGCCGCTGGTACTTTCGACGAAAGAATGATTTTATGGCTGCAAAATGTTTTAAATTCAAGTTCTACGAATATAAATGATTTAAAGGCTGCGTATGCTAGTTCCTTAGGGTTTAATAGTTGGAGTGATATTAATATTATATCTCCTCAATTACCTGGCTTAGAAGCCTGGTACGACTTTAGTAACTCCAATTTCCTAACGTTATCAGGCACTGCTATAACCCAGGCGCTAGACCGTTCCGGAAATGGGAACCACACTGCGGTACAGGCAACGAGTACCGCAAGACCTACGTTTACAGCAAGCCAGCAGAATGGTTTATCAGGTGCGGTGTTTGACGGTGGGGACTGGTTTGATTTACCTAGCGAGTTGCATTCTATCCCAGACGGTGATTTGACGGTGATTGCTGTCGCTAAAAGGAGTTCGGAGACTGGGTCAATTGAAACAATTTACTCGATGCAGGAAAGTACAGCAACACGTCAAATTCTTGCGTTTGGTGTTACCGCTGGCGAATTAGCCTGGAGGAGTAATGATAACTCAAGCGGCACAGTGAGTAAAACTGGGGCTACAAACACTAATTATCAAATTATCCGAGGGAGAAAAGCTGGCGCTACGCAGGCCGTTACATACAACAATGAAGTAGAGGCTACGAATAGTAGCGCTGCTGATGAGGATGGTGTTGATCGCGCTAGAATCGCTGTCACAAACACCGGTTTATTCTTAACTGGCGGAATTTTGGAAATCATGTTTTTCAACCGCTCGTTATCTGAGGCTGAAATCCTATCCACAGAGCTTTATCTCGCCAACAAATACGGCCTATACCACCCTAACGCCACATGGATAAATGCTTATAGTTCCTCTATTCAGTTAATGATACACGCTGCTAAATTAAACAGAGACCATCCGTTTGTACAGAATGCTATATTACCTACTATATGGTATGATAGCACTAACCAAACATTTCTTACTCTTATCTCTACCGCTATTACACAATTCTTAGATAAATCTGGGAATGGGTACGATACAGATGTGCAGGGCACAAGCACCGCAAGGCCAACATTTACATCCAGTCAGATAAACGGTCTTTCTGCGGCAAATTTTGATGGTTCTAGTGACTTTCTGGAAGGCTCAGATACAATTACCGTAAAGACAGTTGTTATTGTTGCGCAGCGCGAGGCTGGCTTTCTCGCGGCTTCTGGATTATTTTGTGAGGGTGGGAGTGTGGATGATGAAAATATTCGCATAAATGGGACTGGTAATGATTTCAATGGTAACGGCGCCGGTAATGCGGATGATTTTTCTACCGCTGTTAATAAAATGTGGATAAACAACGCCGTAGGAACAACGATAGCTAATGCTACTCCATTTATTATTACGGCAGTTGGTGATACTTCACCTAGTATTGACGTGCAAATATCTCAAGATTTTCTGGGCAGGTTTTGGAAAGGGGATGTTGCCGAGGTTTTAGTTTTCCCAACAGAATTATCATCTGGCGATAGAACTATAGTTAATCAGTTTCTCTCCAATAAATACAACATAACACTATCATAGAGGTAAATATGAAAGGTTTTTTAAAAATGCTGGCTGTTGATTTCGAGTCTTGGAACCAACAAGCTACAACCGACTACGTTAATTCAACTGGTGACACCTCGTGCACAAGTTACTCGTCTTCACGTCCAGACACTGACCCGGATCACGTGTGGGCGCGTGTGGAGCATGATTTTTTAGAGGGTGATATAAAGACTGAGGCGGAGGCAATAGCGGCTGGTATGGTTGTTTCAGTGGGAGAGTAGGTATAAACATAAGGAGGTTAAATGACTGGAGATCACGGAGAGCGCATTGCAAGGCTAGAAGTGGGGCATGCGGAAGTAAAAGAGGAGCTTAGCAAGAAGCTTTCTAAACATGAATTTAATGGTTTCAAGCAGGTTATGGACGGCTTGAAAGAGATGTTTTCTGGCCAATTTGATAAATTAGAGAAATCAACAAATGAAAACACAGCTGCGATTTCGTCCTTACAAACGACATTTGAGAATGTGAAAGAATTTTTACCGGCTCTTATATCTACTATAAAGTTTTTCGGTATATTGATAATAACGTTACTAACGTTTATTGGCAGTAAGTTAATGGGGTGGTGGTAATGAGAAAGGCTATATTACAGAGGTTCGAGCGCAACGGCATAACATACGGTCAATTGATTTGCGGTTGGGCTTTAGGCCATAAACCTATATATACATTAGAGCTGCCGTGGCTTGACAATCAAACTAACGTTTCTTGCATACCACAAGGAATATACAACGTATCCCCATACAGTAGTGCTAAATATCCTAATGTATTTGAAATATGTTCCGTTCCTAATCGCACGGCGATATTAATACACATAGGAAATTATACAAAAGACACGCGCGGCTGTATACTTGTTGGCCTTGGTGTTAATGAAAGCGCGCAAATGATAACACAATCAAGAAAGGCGATGGAATACCTACATAGTTTGCTGGGTGAGGATGACTTACATCCTTTCGCGTTAGAGATAAAAAATTAAGGGGCTGTTATGAAACTTAAAGAAATATTGGGTAATATCGGTTGCACAGCACTTAGCACTGTAGCTCCCCCTTTTGGTGGTATGGCCGCAAATGCTATTAAAGAATCTCTAGGATTAGATGAGAATGCCACCGAGAAGGACATAGCGCAAGCAGTAGGGAAGGCCACGCCAGAGCAAGTAATAGCCCTTAAACAGGTTAATAATGATTTTATCGCTAGAATGAAAGAGCTTGATATAGATATTATGAAGCTAGACAACGAAGATTCTAAAAGTGCTAGAGGATTTGCGGAAAAGGTTGGGCTTACTACGGTTAATGCGCTAGCCGTTGCTAATACTTTATTTGTGCTAGCTGTTATTATTGGCGTTGGCCTTCTTATCCACAGTAAAGGGCTTAACGGCTTAGATGATTTAGCTATTGCGCTATTAACATTAATAGTTCGTGAGGTGTTTGCAAAGCAGGAGCAGATATATAATTTTTTCTACGGCTCAAGTCATGGCTCAAAGCAAAAAACCGAGATAATGAAAAATGAAACTCCTAGATAAATTAAATCCCTTAGTATGGGCTGTATGGCTTATTATGAAGGTGTGGAAGTATAGCCAAAAAATACCAGTGTGGGTATATTATAGCTTTACTATAGGCTTGATATTAATATTGCTTATGATTGGTGTTTTGGAAAATGTCGATATCTAGATTTCGATAAGTATAGAAGTTGTTTACCCTGCACCACTTTCGTAATGCAGGGTTAGTATTATAAGTTTTCGGCGTTGTCTCTTAGTTCGTCAAGTGTTAGGTCTTCATTCAGCAAATCTAACAATGTATCTATCGCCATATCTTCAGTAGTTGCTATTGTAGAACCTAATAATCTAACTACCTGTTCTCTTGTGTATTGTTTATCAGTCATTTTCTTTTTCCTCTAATTCCTTTATCAGTTGAACAAAATGTTTTACCCATGACGGTTTAACGTAAAAAGAACGTTGTTTATAGCCTTTTTCTTTCATTCGTTTTCTATAATCCCGTTGATTTTCTGCGTTTGTTTTCGCCATATGCTTACCTTATTTAATTACGCCGTAATAGTCAATAACTTTCTTTTATATTATTCACCTAATATATCTAATCCCACGTTTACCAGTATATTTACTTTCTCCACCATGTAATCGTGCGGTGTGCTTGTGATGTCTTTTATGCGCAACAGCAATGTTTGCAGTTCGCTAAAGGAGTTAAGAACAAAGTCCATGTGCTCTTGGTGTATATCGCCGTTTTGGATATCGTGCTTTAATTGATTTAGGTTCATGCTACTTGCTCCTTAATAATAAGTTTCTTCTGGTGTTTGCGGCATCCTGACCTCGTGGTCTGGGAAATTATTTTGTATTCTTTCAAAGTATGCACAATGCGCCTCTTTACCCATTCTTGTGCTTTCGCCATAGTTGCAAAGCACCTTCATCATGTCGTGTATCAAATCCTTGTCATGGCTTTTTTTCATGCAATACGTTGCTAAATCCATTCCGAACTTTTTAGGGTTCTTGTCATAAATCTCTAATATACTATCATAGACAGGTTTCCACTGCCCACGATTCTGCCTATTACTTCTTAGTGTTGTTTCCTGCACTGTAACTTTCAAAGGCTTACCGTTACCTGCAAAATACTTCTTAGCCCATAACCATAACCCCACAAACCCACCAGCACCTTCAAATATAAATGTTCTTTTCGTTGCGTCTTCGTATTCTGGTGGCTTAACATTATTAATCCACATGGTAAGGTGTTTAATACTTTGTTTAGTCCACCAGTCTTTATCACCAATTACACTACATCCCTTCTGGTGCTGCAACATATGCTCATCGTGAGTAAGTGGGATGCCAGAGTAAGGGGGTTTAATTCCTGTGCCAGCTCCATGTTCTACTGTACGGAAGTGCGCAGGGTCATTACGCCCCACGCCATCCGTATACTCACCATACAGCTTCGTAACAGCAGAAGGCATATAACTTAACCACTTGAAGTACTCTTCGGTAGTTCCTTTTGCCTTGGCTTTCTCTATTAGTGCTTCTGGTATCATTTCCTGTAACGCAGTCCTTCTGCTTTAGTTGGTTTTTCCATTTCTTATATGCCCTTACGAGCGTTAAAAATACCCTTCATTTACAGCAATGCTATGTATCTTATTTGTATGCTTTAAGGCACTACGGTCTATTCTGTCAAAATCTTCTATTTCCTTATAGCCTCTTTGTATTATGTCTCCCATATCCTCAAGCAATCCCCACATTTTAGAACCCTCAGGAAAAACAACACCACCGGCCTCAATTAAGGCCGCAATCCATGCGGATATAGTTAAAAACATTTTACGCGTGTCAAATGACTCTTTTTTAAAATACATTATAATCTTGTTTGCAAGCCTGTCTAAGCGCCTATAAAGCTGCAGCCTTCTCTTTGTATCTAAACCATTAAAACACTCTCCCACAGCCTCCCTAACTATTTCTAGCATCGCCTCGTAGGCATCGGTGCACTTCGGGTCTGCTTTTATATGCGCTAGTGCTATACTTTCCAACAGCGCTGGTATTATAGCGTCCTCTATTCTGTTTCGGTCTGTGTACATTAAAACTTATCCATTAATTGCTTTATCACTTCCTGCAATTCCTTCTCAAAAAGAGCTAATTCAACTTCTAAATTCTTAATATAATCTTTGTCTGGCTCTACACGCTTTATAAACAGCGGCATTCCCGGACAATAAGAAACGTAATCTAAATATTCACGCTCACTAACCCATAAACCACCTTGAATCTGTGCTATGTTTTCGCTTGGAACTTTGTCTGACAATAGGGTATCAGCCTGTATGTGTGCCAGACGGGACTTAATTTCTATCAATCCGTTATCAGAAATTAGCCCATCAGGGGAATATCCAGTATTGCCATTTTTCATAAAGCCGCATTCAGCAACCTCACTACCTGTGTGTGATATATAAAGCTCCCTTGCTACAGCCTCCTGCTCTTTTCCACGCTCCATATGCTCGTTGTTATAAGACTCTATAGCATTTCCAGTAATCCGCTCCCCTGCCTTTTTAAGCATAAGAGTACGCCTAGTCTTTCCTTGCCCTTTAGCAAGCACCTGACTAAACTCTGAGGCTGTAATAAGTCCGGCCCTTACCGCAAACCACTCAGGAGCACCTTGCTCACATTCAATTATTTCAAGCATAATATTACCTAATAAGAAATTGTTATATTTGGAATTAAATCGTTGCAAATTGCATTTAATGTAATCTCGGCATCCTGTTTAGAAACACCAGCTTTTTGCAAAGCTTCGATTGCTTTCTTATGAACAGATGCCTTGTGCTTTTTGTTGGCCTCGCGCCTTGCTTCCTCTGCGGCAACTCGCGCCTGTTCCGCTGCTACACGTAAACGCTCTTGCTCTACCGCACGTTCAGCTTTTTGCTGCGCTTCGATCTTCTCACGCTCCGCTCTTTCTATAGCAAGCTTTGCTTCTAGCTCTTTTCTTTCTGACTCGGCTTTAGCTTCTGCTTCGCGTCTGATAACAGCCTCACGTTCCTTCTGGGCTTTTTCTTCTACTTCACGCTTAACACGCTCCTCTACTTCCTTGCGGATTGCCTCCTCACGATCTTTCTGCGCCCGATCAGCCGCCTCCTTACGCAGCCTATCCAGTTCTGCGGCCTCGGCCTCACGCTTTTCTGCAACAACAATTTCGTTCTGTAGCATTATTATTGTTGCTTCTTTTGTGTTTGCTGCGACCTCTTGTAACTCCTGAAAGCTTTCGTCTATACAAACTTTTTCTATATCAGTTAAGATTTGTTTCAATTTTACACTTTCGCTATATGTGTTTGCTGGCACTGAAAGGTCTTGGATTCGCTCCTTTAGGGCATTTACCCGATCTTCTTCTGCTTGCTCCCATTCGGTCAGGGGTTTTCTAACCTGCTCTTGTAAGGATTCAAGCGTCTCTCTGGCGTGTTTCCGCTGTGCATCAACGGCCTTCGATTTCTTTTTCCAATCCTCTACACATTCCTTACCAAGCCCATCCAAGGCTGTTTTTGATTTTGCTATTTGATAAGCAAAAGACTTAATCTCGGCGCGGCCTTTGGCGGTAGATACATCACCATTAAAGTTTGCCACCCTATCCTGAATATCTTTAAGTACAGAGTCCACCCTGCCTTCCTCAGTGAATACCGCCGGGGTTAAAGTTTCTATAATTGCTAGTTCGTTCATTAGTTTCTCTCCTTGATTGATTTATTAAGCCTTGCCATTATTGAGTCAACATCTTGTTTTCTTATTTCTGCCACACCTCCGACCTGATCATCAAAAGATTTCTTTTGCCCCGGCGTTAGCTTCATATATAGATTTGCTATGGCCGTGCGTTGTGCGGCAGTAGCAAGAACAACAACCGCCCCATTACCGTCATCATCTGCAATGTCATCACTTATTGCTAGATTAAGAATACCCTTCATTGTGTATCTTTCGCCATAAGCTTGTGAAGAGCCTATTGCTTGCACAACATTCTTACTTCCACTATTATCATCTTTAAGCTTAAGCTCTGTGGAAATAGAGTGGCCGTCTTTATGCCGCAGTGTTGCCTTAGTCGTTATGTATCCGGACTCTTGCGATGTTGTAAAACTTAAAGAGAATCCATATTTCTGCAAAAACGGTTTGGTTAAGTTAACCATATCAGCTTTTAGTGCATACTTTGAATTGTTATGCCCCCTTCCGTTGCATGGAATTACAGGAAGCTCTGCTTGCATTGATGCAAAGTCGTTATTAAAATTAATCTCCGCTACCCTTGCAAGCTCTGCGTTTCTCATTTCAACAAGCTTTTCCATTTTAGAAACGTCAAAACTAGGGTCGGAGCATACCCTATCAATCATTAACAACATAGCATCGCCGCTAGATTGGACTGGTATGTTTTCTTGTGTAACTTTCTCAATACTCATAAATATAACCCCGCTATTTCACCTGTAATAAAACCACAAATACAGAAAATTAATACAATCAGAAAAACTACTTTTAGGTCTTCGTTTTCCATAATGCACTCCTTTTCCAACCTATGGTTTCATATTACTATCTTACGGCGTAATTGTCAATATCTATTTTGGGTTGCCTTGTACTCGCTCTCAATTTTATAAACTTCAAACACAGCCTTGTGCAATTTCATTCCAGATTCTTTTAGTGTAAAAATCATTTCTTTCCTGGCTTGCTGCTTTGCCTGGTATTCGTTAAGGCCGCCCTCAATCATTCCTATGCCAACACGTTCAACAAAAAGATAGTTCAACTCTTCTTCAGTCACATTATTATCCTGCTATTTATTTTCACCGTATTGTTTTAGCTGGTTGTAGAGTTCACTACCATTATCTACAGACTGCACTGGCATAGAGTAATTAGAGCAAATGCTTGTATATCCATGTGGCGCAGACATTACTGAGTAAGTCACTTCTGGTAAAGCCCTGCATAATGCTTCTAAAGTTGCTTGCGCTAATTCCCTGCACAACTCCTCGTCTACATCCCTATCATCGCCATGATACCCTAAAAACACACTATAAAGCGTAAGGTCCATCTTCTCAATTAGCTCTTCTTTACTTTTCATCTAAACACCCTCAATAAACAAACCTTCAAAATGCTCATAGATTTCATTACGCACTTCATTAAACAAAGCCGACTGCTCTTCTGTCAATTCTCTGTACTTATATTTATGAAATAGATTCCGTAAATCGCTAATCTTTATTGCCATATCCTTCGCTTTTATCAAACAATTAGCGTCAAACTCTTCTTCTGTTGCAATTGTAAATTTCATGACCGTTCCCTTTTAAAAAACTCAATACACTTCTCTGGTAAGCTAAAAATAATATCCTTTATCCAATGAGGAATCTTGCCAGCCTTTAAACACGTAACATCAGGGTCAAGCTCTAACACCTCGGCTATTTTCGTTAACTTCTCAACGCCACAGGGCTTAAACTCTTCACGCTCTATCTTGCTAAGGTAAGTTGCAGAGATGCCAGCTTGCAAAGCTACGTACCTTAACGTTAAGCCTTTTTTCTCACGTGCAGCTTTTAAATCCTTACCAAAACCCATATTAACCTCTTTTTATTATCTTATACACCGTTTAGTACATACTGTAAACAACTATTTCTATTAATCCCCTACGATTTTGGTCGTTAAATCTGTTCTTACATCTTTCATAATCATCTTCCTTTCTTATAATGTTTTAAATCTTTCCACCTATCCCTCAAGGTAATACTGCCTATCCTGTGTCTCAGCTTCTTTATAACATTGCATTAATTGCATCCATTAATAAAACCGCCTGATTTTTATTGATTTGTTACACAGACCCGTATTTTTCGCGTAGTTTTTTCCTCACCGCCTCCTGCTCTGGTGTTAACATTGTTTTCTTTGCTACAGGCGACTCAATTAAACTGATAATATCTGAAGGTTTTGGCATAACACTGTTGGTTTTCATGTATTGCTTAAATGCCCCCTCTATCTGGTTGTAGCTGTATTCCTCTAAGTACATCTGAAACGCCAAATTAATGTTTTCAAGTTGCTCCGCTTCTTTACCAAAAGTATCAAGTACATCAAAGCTGATTAGCAATAGTTTTGATAACTTACTTCTGCTTTCAGAATCATCACGCAAGGCCAAGGGCTTTTTTTGCCCGTTCGTGCTTACTAAGCTGCTTTGGCTGGTTTGGTTCTGTAATGAGCTCTGGGTACTCATCTTGCCAATGCCCACCGTTAAGCCATGTTGTTGGGTTTTTAATGTAATTCCCTGACCTTCCTGTTTTGTGGCAAAACTCTTGATAGCTTCTAACTCCGCTAATGATTTCATCGTGCGTTACTCCTAATTTAATTAATTTATTATATGCAATAACCGCTTTATCCTTTCCAACTTTGTAACCGTATACATCCCAAAAGTTTTCAAAATCACCTATATATTTATTAAATGACTCTAACTTTGATTCTGGTTTAGATTCTGACTCTGACTCTGACTCTGAATTGCTTAAGCTTTGCTTATTTTTTTTTGATTTCTTTCCGCCTTTTGAGCCAGCAGCCTGACGTGCTTTTCTTAGCGTCTTTTGCTTATTTATCAAACCATTAACATCTTTGATGAAATCCTTTTGCTTAAGTTTTGCTAAAGCTTTGCTTAAGCTTTGCTTATCTTCTTCACTAAATATTAATGCGTATCTATATAGCTCTGCTTCGGTGGGTAATTCACCATCGTTATGTATCATCGCAACGACAATACTTATCCAAGCGCCACGCTCTTCTAAGGAGGGTAATTCTATAAATTTCTTAAGGGCATCGCCAATATAAATGGGAAAATGTAATAAGGTATCTGACATACTTTGTAACCTCTGCGTGGTTGCTGCGAAATAAAGAGAGGGATGTGGCTGATAACTCGCAGAAGCCATCGCGCTTGCAAACGCTGCCACACCCATGAGAATAATCTCACTACCAGTAACCTACAATTGCTTTTCTGAGTTGTCAATAAATATTCACCCATAAGTTGCAACTTATTTTCCGCTTCTTTCAATGGGTTAATGAATTAATTTAAAGCGCAAAAGGTTAATTTTTCAACTTATGGCAAAGGTGTTGTGATGTAAAAGCTTAGTATTGACATATTGCCCTAACTTATATAACCTAACTTTCATGCAAGGGCGTAGGGCAATTGCTTTAATAAAATTGGAAAGGTTCGATTATGACTAGTAAATCAGAAAAATCACAGGCAGAATTAGAAATTGAAGCATTGGCAGAAGTTTTTAATATAGCAACTGAAGGCTTTAAGGATTTTTATAAAAATGCTGAGAGTAATGCTAAAGGCCACTACTCAACAGCAGCAAGCTCAGGTGACTCCTCAACAGCAGCAAGCTCAGGCTACTATTCAAAAGCAGCAAGCTCAGGCAACTATAGCGCA
>CAYGPY010000005.1:30472-33135 GCA_964351765.1 uncultured Vampirovibrionales bacterium | reverse complement strand
GCCCTATACTAACTGGGGTGTGGCACTGGCTCGGCAAAACCGATTGGATGAAGCCGTCGTGCAATTTGAAAAAGCACTGGCGCTGAACCCAAAGGCCATTAACAATTACGTGTTGTGGGGTGCTGTGCTGATTGAACGCCAAGACTTTGAGGGCGCAGCAGATCAGTATAATAAAGCCGTGGAGATTGCCCCTGATAACCCAGAACCCTATGTGAATTGGGGGATTGCGTTGGCTCGTAAAAATGATTATGAGGGTGCAATTCAACGTTTTAAAGACGCCTTGATGATTAATGCGTTTCAGCCCCAAGTATTATTTTTGTGGGGCGTGGTGTTAGCCGAAACCCACAAGTATGATGAGGCGATTGATAAATTTAAAAATACCCTGCGCTTTATGCCCAAACATGCCGAAGCTTTTTATTTTTGGAGCGTGTGCTGTAACCGCCTAGGTCAGTACGAAGAGGCTTTAGAATTATCGAAGAAGGCGTTACTGCTCGATGACGATAATGCTGAGATGTACCTTAATCAGGGTGATATTTTAGCGAACTTAAACCGCATGGATGTGGCGGAATCGAATTTTCGTCACGCCGTAACCCGAGACCCGGATTTGGCCGAAGCGTATCTAAGCTGGGGCGTGGTGCTGTGCAAACAAGGTCAGTTCGACGATGGGTTTGCCAAATTATTTAAGGCGCGTGAGTTAAAGCCCGATCTGAAAACCATCTCGCAACATCTGGGGCAGTTCTATTTAGAACAGGCTGATTTTGATAATGCGTTGATTCATTTAGAGGCTGCCCATCAAGAAACACCTGATCATGTTGATGTGTTGTTGAACTGGGCAATGGCTCTCATTAAAACCAATCAGGCTGATTTGGCATTAGAAAAATTAGCCGTGATTGAAGAAAAAGATCAGTGGCACCCTCAAGTGCATTACTTGCTGGGCACGCATTACATGGGCATGGGTGATTTTGACAAAGCACGTGATCATTTATCCAAAGCCCTAGAAGATGATCCTGATTTTGAAGATGCTGCCATTAACATGGGCTTGGTGTTGTGTGAACTCGGTGATGTGGAAGAGGCGATTCGTCGTATTCGCCCTGTGTATCGTGCCAATACCGATTCGCCTGAAATGAATTTCTTTTACGGCATGGTGCTGTTTAAGCAAGGCGATATTAAAGACGCACAGGCTAAGTATGAAAAAGCCATTGAGCTTAAGCCCGATTATATTGAACCGCATATCGGTTTAACTGAGGTGGCTTTAGAGCAGGCCAAACGATTTAAAGAAAAAGATCAGGATTCTGAGACGATTGAAACCCCACTTTTAAAAGCCGCGGAGTATCTTAAAAAAGCCTTAACCCATAAGCCTGATTTTCCATCCGCCTTGTTCCTACAAGCCCAAGTAGCCCTGCAACGTGCGGAGTTGCCTGATGTACGGGCCGCTGATAAAACAGAGCAGTTGTCTATTGCGAAGCAAGCCATTGCAACCTTACTTCAGGTGGCCCCCGATCATCCTGATGCAACAGCCACTCAGCTTGCTATCGAATCTGCCTTGAAAGCAAACTAAACTCATACAGCGATATGAGGGGGTGTATTATAATGGGATGACTTTCGAGTCATATCGATGACATTTTTTAACGACATTATTTTATATAAGAGATTAGAGGGAGCGTAACGCTTATGACATCCACATTATTATCTGTTCTTCACTCAGGACAAACCGCATTAAAGTTGATTGCCGGTATCGCAAACACCAACCTTGACGAGGTCACACGTTTGGCTCGTACGGCGCAATTGTGTAACGTGCCCGCCCTTGACGTGGCTGCCCGCGCTGACGTAATTAAGGCCGCTCGTGCCGAATATACGGGCTGTTTAATGGCATCATCAGTTGATGTGGATGCGTTGATGAGCGCACTTGATCACGGTGCAGATGCCCTTGAATTGGGTAATTTTGACGCCTTGTATGATGACGGTGTTTTCTTGGATCAACAAAACGTGTTGGCCTTGGCCACTGATTTAATGACTCGCTTGGCTGGTCGCAACGTACTGGTATCAGCTACTGTTCCTGGTTTCCTGGCTCAAGATACACAAGTTGAATTGGCTAAAGCCCTTGAAACCTTGGGTGTGAACGTGATTCAAACCGAAGGTGCTGTGCGTCGTTTGTCTGCTGAAGGTGCTGTGATGGATTTGACCCGTGAAGAGAAAGTAACGGTCACACTGTCAAACACACGTGCCTTGGTCGGTGCGGTATCCATCCCTGTGATGAGTGCCAGTGGTTTGACCCTTGATAATATCGCCGATGCCGTTGCAACGGGTGCTTCAATGGTAGGTATGGGTACGGTTGTACGTGCCATTGCTGACGACGCTGAGCAACAAGCTTACGTGAATGCCGTGCAAACCGCATTGAGCAACGCTGAAACAAAAGCGACTGTATTGGCTTCTTAAGCGCTTAAGCCGCACTATATAAAAATCTAAAACGACGTGATTATTGTTGTAATGATCGCGTCGTTTTTTATTGATGATTTTATATAGTGTAACGGACTGCTTTGAAAGCTTCTGGCTGAGGCGTGTTTGTAATCAACCTAAAAAATCAAGAATGATTTTTTAGCCTCATTTTTGTTTGAATGCTTGTAACCCCTTGTTATAAAAGCGATAGAAGAATTATTGAAAAT
>CAYGPY010000005.1:0-30462 GCA_964351765.1 uncultured Vampirovibrionales bacterium | reverse complement strand
AATTTATTTTAAACTTTTTTATTTTGAAAAATAAGGTCTTTACTGGCTTTTATGGGTTTTTGATGAACTTTAACATAAGTTCATTATTGTTTTCATTACACCAAGAGGCGATTTTGCTATACTAAATTTCTCGCAAGTTTCAAACAAAACGAACTACTCATACAGCGTTGCCACGAACACACCTACTACTACACTATATCATCTCCTCTAAAGAAACGTGGCAACACTGTTTTTTTTTGCTCTTTTTTCAGCGATGATAGGTGAATGCATTTAGACGCATTATTATGATGTGTACTGAATCACACCGTACGTGAAACAAGGAGGCTTCTAATGCCTGTTCCGTCCTCGTCTGAAAAAGAATCAAGCCAAGATACACCTACGGCTGAAGCCGGTACGGCACTGCCTCGGCATATTGCCATTATTATGGATGGCAACCGTCGTTGGGCCAAGGGTAAGCATTTGCCAACCCTTGTCGGGCATAAGCAAGGCGTGGATGCCTTAAGTAAAATTGTGCGTTACGCCAGTGATGAAGGGGTTCAGGCGTTGACCGTTTATGCGTTCTCAACCGAGAATTGGAACCGTACAAAAGAAGAAGTGGGCTACTTGATGGGCCTGTTCGTCACGGCGCTCACGGCTGAAATTAACGACCTACACAAGAACAACGTGCGTATTCGTTTTATTGGGGATTTGTCGGAATTACCAAAGGATGTGTCAGGTGCGATTGAAAAAGCGCACCAGCTCACGGCAAACAACACAGGGATTCGTTTTCAGGTGGCAACCAACTATGGGGGCCGTGCCGAAATTTTACGAGCCTGCCAAAATTTAGCAACACGAGTTCAAGCGGGCGAGCTGTCTGTGGATGCTATTGATGAAGCCGCTTTTGAATCTGAGTTGTACACGCACGATGTGCCCCCGTTGGATTTAATGATTCGTACCGGTGGGGAATACCGCGTGAGCAATTACTTGTTGTGGCAATTTGCTTATGCCGAATTGTTTGTTACTCAAACACTCTGGCCTGATTTTAGCCCTGACACGTTGGATGAAGCCATCGCGACGTTTCAAAAACGAGACCGTCGCTACGGCAAATAAATTGCTTGGGGTTACTTGAGCGCCACAATCAGTTCAATTTCAACTGAGGCATTTTTAGGCAACGCTGAAACCCCAACGGCAGAACGGGCATGTTTACCTTGCTCGCCAAAGGCGGCCACCAATAAATCGGACGCTCCGTCAATGACCGCCGGTTGCTCGTAAAACCCGTCGGCACTTTGCACAAAGCCCGTTACTTTTACGATCTGCTTTATGGAGTGCAGAGAGCCACCCAGATGATGGCGAATGGCACTGAGGGCATTTAAAATACAAAGCTGTGCGGCGTGCTGTGCTTCGGCAACGCTTAATCCCATTCCGCCCACAGCACCTATAAAAGCGAGCTTGCCATCAACCAAGGGGATAGCTCCTGAGGTATAGAGTAGGTTCCCTTCTTGCATGACGGGCACATAATTGCCAACCGGATCGGGTGCGTCAGGCAAGTGCGCTTCAAAATCACTGAGGGCGTGTAGGGTGGTGATGTCAATGATGGGGGTGGGCGTTGTCATGTCTTTATTGTACTCGAAGCGGATCGTTTGCAGGTGTTTGGATTACGAAGCGGATAGGCGCTTCGGTTTTTTGTTCGGTTTTAGGCTTGCCTTGGTTCGGGCTTGATCCTCATTGAGTGTGGCTTCAATATTTTTAAGGCAGAGCTTGCAG
This sequence comes from uncultured Vampirovibrionales bacterium, assembly GCA_964351765.1. Classification (GTDB taxonomy): domain Bacteria; phylum Cyanobacteriota; class Vampirovibrionia; order Vampirovibrionales; family Vampirovibrionaceae; genus CAYGPY01. The sequence continues at coordinate 28,719 of CAYGPY010000005.1, read as the reverse complement.
ACGTCTTGAAGGGGTTCGGGATTACTGAGATTATCGATAAGCTGTTTCTTTTTTGGCTTAGGCCCAGGTCGAGGGCGCTCAATTAGATCATCGATGCGGCAACACAGAATGCGAGCCACTCGTATTAGAAGTGTGAGCCGCGGGAACGACCGTCCCTTGTTCCAGTAGAGTACGGTTTGATAATCTAGACTGAGCTTGTCGGCAAGCTTGCGCATCGACATATGTCGCTTACTGGCAAACTCCTGAATGCGCAAGCGCACCATAAAATCATTTTCAGGTGTTGGGGGTGTTGCGTGGTTTTTTGATGTCTCTGTCATGGTGCTCATGCCTACTCTTTTTGCCTACTCAGAAAGATCGTTTGAAGTTGCTTTAACCTTTCATTATTGAAATGTACCATATTTCAAAAAAGATTGTCAATCTGTCACTATTGAAATCTTTATAGGTTTACGTCATACTAAGTCAGAGACACCGACACGATAAAAACAGGAATCGATACATCATGAAAGCCTCTACCACCCATCTTGGCCATAAAATACAGCAGTTTCTGCTTGAAAATCGAGCACAGCTTGATGATGTGGCCACCGAAATGCTGATTAGCCCTGATAGCCTGTCCAACCTCATTCACGGGCGTCGTCGCTTTAAGGACGAGACCCTTAAGCGTTTGGCAGCAACCTCACTGTTTAAAAAAAATCAGTTTACTTATGACACTTTAAAAGCCTATCGTGCCTTGGATGAGTACACTCCTGATGAGCTAGCTCAAGCCGTGGCCATTGCCATCAGTGATGACTCCGAGGCGTTACCCGTATCGGATGAAAGCCGTCATCGGTTGCGTGTGTTGTTTCAGGTAAAATAAGGTTCTCGTTATGTGTCACGATTTTAACGGTATTTGTTTTTTATTGAACCCCCAAGATTTGGAAAGCCTAATTTATGAGTAGCCCGACAACCCAATCCCCATTAGATTTTAAGTTATACAACTCGCTCAGTAATAACGTGGAGCACTTTGTGCCAATCGAGGCCGGTGCCGTGCGTATGTATGTGTGTGGGCCAACGGTGTATGATCACGCCCACTTGGGTCACGCGCGGTGCTATATCACGTGGGATGTGTTGAATCGCTACTTACGTTGGAGCGGCTTTGATGTGACCTATGCTCGCAATGTGACGGATGTGGACGATAAAATTTTAAAGCGTGCCGAAGAGCAAGGTGTGAGTCCTGATGAAGTAGCACGGGTGAACTACCTTAGTTTTACCGAAGATATGACAGCACTCAACTGCTTGCCTCCTGATAAAGAACCGCGTGCAACAGAGCACATTGAAGCGATGATTGAAGGTATCCAAGCCTTGATCAGTAATGAGATGGCTTACGAAACGCCCGATGGGTCGGTGTATTTTAGAACCAGTGCCAAGGCTGATTACGGAAAATTGAGTAAGAAACCCTTGGATGAATTGCGATCGGGTGCGCGTGTGGACGTGGATCCCAATAAAGAATCCCCACTGGATTTTGCCTTGTGGAAATCGGTGTCTGAGGAAGAACAAAATCAAGAGGGGCATTGGTTTGCCTCGCCATGGGGCAGTGCTAACAAAGGACGCCCCGGTTGGCATATGGAATGCAGTGCGATGAACAAAGCCATTTTTGGCGATAGTATTGATATCCATGCGGGTGGGGCTGATTTGGTTTTTCCTCACCACGAAAACGAAATTGCTCAAAGTGAGTGCTGGACGGGCGCTGTGCCATTTTCAAAATACTGGATGCATAACGGTTTTGTGAATGTGAGCGGTGAAAAAATGTCGAAAAGTCTCGGCAATTTTTCAACCATTAAATCATTAATGTCACGTTATGACGCTAACACCATTCGCTATTTCTTACTAACCAATCACTATCGTATGCCTGTTGATTTTCAAGAGGAAGCGTTGAACGCAGCTGAAAATTGGGTGCGTTCGCGCTCTAAAATTTTAAAAGAAGCGTGCCAAGTGCAAACGTGTGAGACGGAATACTGTGCTGATCGCGTGATGTCCTTAGACGCGTTTCATGAGTTTGTGACCGATTCATCGGCTTTGTTGATGCAATGGCAACTCGCGATGGCCGATGATATGAACACGGCCAAAGCGTTGAGCGTTTTAAATGAGGGCTTGTCTCAATTAAAATCCAACCCAAGTGATAGTAAGGCGCTTGATGCTGTATTGACGATGCTCTCTGTGATGGGTTATTCGATTGCAGGGTTTTTAGCGGATGACACACCAGCGTTGGATGTTGATGCGATTAGCACCATGTATCAAACCTTGATGCGTGAGACAAGTCAGCCGGAAGAGAACTTAAATACTGGTGACGTTGAAGCGATGGTTCAACATTTGATTGATTTACGTTTGCTAGCCCGAACCGATAAAAATTGGGCCCTGTCCGATGGGATTCGCGATCACTTATTATCCGTTGGTATTCAGTTAATGGATAGCAAAGCGGGTCCGACGAAATGGCAAGTGATGAATAACCCAGCCAAAGCAAACGTTTAGAAAGAATGTGTGTTGATGAATGATGCTAATGACAAGACAAACGTGATGCTGCCAGCAATGGTGGATGCGTTTGATGGCGAGCCATCACAGGTACACCCACGCGTGTTGGCGTACTTGGGTGATGCGGTGTATGAGCTATCTATTCGCATGCATGCCATTAATCAGGGTTTAGAAAAAACGGAAGACCTCCATCAGTATGTCACCGCGCGCGTCAATGCACGCTTTCAAGAACAAGCCTTGGGTTGCTTGGAGGACTCGCTGACAGAAGCAGAGCAAGATTGGGTTCGACGTGGGCGTAACGTCGCGTTGTCGCCTAAAAAAGGGGGGCAGTCCAGCTACCGAAAAGCCACGGGATTTGAGGCGTTAATGGGATTGACGTACCTCACGAATCGTGAGCGCTATAACGTATTTATCGCTGCTATCGTCAATGCGGATATCAAATCGAACTAAGCTGTTAAGCCTGCAGCGTGTTAGGGTTCGTCTGTTGTCGGTATATTTAAGCGACCCATCAATGAGATGAGTTTGGCGTTTAAGGACTGCATGGTTTGTTGAAACGCAGAAAGTTGTTTTATGGCTGTCGAGGCTTCTAAGTAGGTGACGGCTTGGGTGAGTGTGATGTTCATGCCGTCTAAGATATTTCGGCTCTCCATCATTTCGTGATGAATGCGTGGGGACAAAATACCGCGGCTGGCGTTTACCATGCCTTGGCTCAACGCTAAATTTGTTTTGTTAATATGATGTAGTTGGTTTTCAACTTGAAATTGAATTAGGCTCGCATGGCTATCAACTAAAGACAGTAATGTGCTTGATACACCGTGATAAATTTTAGGCCCCAATGAATCGGCATCGGTGAGGGTGCGCCCTTGGGCAATCACATAACTAAAGTTCTCCATGGTGTTGGCAACCTGATGGATGTCTTGGCCAAAGCCAGACTGTGTTTCTTGAAGCTTTTGATTAAAGTGAGTGAGTGAGGCTATGACTTCATCAGAGTGACTGTTCTGTTCACGGATATTGTAGATGACTTCCTCAAGTGGTTTTTTCTTACCAAAGAAGTCAGAGAAATTTTCAGCGCCATGTTGCAGGGCTTGAGCAATATCGATTTGGTAGGTTAGCGTGTCCTTCATTCGAATGGGGTTTTCGAGGTAGTAATGGGGTTTGCCATCGCGCTTGGGACGAGGAACCTCTGGCGTGATGATTTCAATGCTTTTAGCACCAACAAGACCCGTAAATTTAATCGTAAAGACTGATCCAGAGGGGATTGCGACCACATTGGGGTATGTTTTGATGGTGACGTTGACGTGATCCCCATCGAGTTTTACACCATCCACATACCCAACATCAGTGCCCATCATGTGTACAGTGGCGCCTTTGGTGATTTCATTGGCATCGGCAAAGGCAATGCGAACGGTTTGCTGCTTGAGGCTGGGGGCCACAATAAATTGGTTGTAACCCCAAAAGCCAGAAACAATCAGCACCAAGCCCCATAAGATGAAATCAGAGAGGAGTCCAGCACTAATACCGCCTCGTTGCTTAGAACGAAGAGAGTGGGTCAGGTACTTATTAATGGTGCTGAATTTTAAACTCATAATTTAAGTGTGTGGATAACGATGAAAAACAATACAGGCAATAGGATAAGCATAGCACTTTGAAAGTCTGTGTGAAAGCATGTGTAAAGGTACGTATAAAAGTAAACAGCACGCTATAAGTAGTTCAGCAAAATTATAATAAGGTGGCTATCGTTTTTTTAAGATCTTGTTCTATGATACAGTCCAGCAATATAATAAGGAGTGGTTAACCTGTATACGTGTGCGTAACCTTATAACCAAAGGATGCCTCATTGCGCTTCAATCAGCCCATATTTAATCCTGATGATAAAACGTCGATGTCCTTAGAGACGTTTTCAGCATCGCCCCCTTTTGAATCTGCAACGGGTTCATCACACGAGCGCGTGTGGCCGTATGACTTGATGGTGCTCATCCTGTTTTTAGGCTACGGGGTTATCCCTTGGGCGGTCTGTTATTTTACAAAAGGTGTGCTTCATATTGAATCATTGTCGGCTTTAATCGTCATTCAGCAATTCACCACATTGCTTGCATGGACGTGTATTTTGATTGGCTTGAATCGCTACTATAAGGTATCAGTGCCTCGGTTAATTGGCCTGAAGGTAACATCGTCTTACAAAGTGCTACTAGGCTGGAGTCTGTTAACAGTGATGTTGACCATGGCTGTGGCTGTTGGTGTCGAAGCGTTTGGAAAACTGATCGACGTGCCTATTGATCAACCCTACTCACAATTCTCCCGTGGTGAGTTACAGGTACTTAGCTTTTTTGCCGTTTTGATTGCCCCTATGATGGAAGAACTCGTCTTTCGAGGCTTGGTGCAAACCACCTTACGGTGGTATGTGTCATCAGGTTGGGTGATTATGCTGACAGCACTCATCTTTGTGTTTGCCCATGTGATGTATTACCAAACGTGGTTGGTGATGGTCTACGTGTTTTTATTGGCACTTATTTTTAGCTGGGTACGTGAGGCTTCGGGTAGCTTGATACCAGGTATTATTGCCCACACCTTTAACAACACCATGGCTGCTGTATTCTTGAGTGTGTATTGGCCGACTTTTTTTTAATAAGCTGTGTTTTATTAAAAGCAAAAGAAAACCGCCTGTGATATGACCTATCTGATAAACAGAGAGCCAATCACCAAGCGGTTTGGTTCAAGGAAAAGAGTGGTGGATGTTATATAAAGGATTAAAAGAGGTGTTTGTCTCGTAACGTGTCGTCGATATATCGTTGTTACGATCCAAACGAATCGGAGTGAATACGGGTTGACAAAATCAACCTCGATAGAACGTTGCACTGGAAAGCGAACGGCTATTGAAGTGGATGTATCTTTTAGAGAGTAGGAGAGACCTGCTGGCTCGATGGTGAGACCGAGACCAGCAGAAACCTCCTATGATATCTCTATAAGACGTAAGGCGTTTGTTTTAGCTTAGGTCAGAGTTGGAAAACTCTAACTAGGGCTTAGACTTATACCGTATTGTTGATGATGTTCTGAAGGATCTCACTTTGAGCCCGGATGACTCTTGAGGCCGCTTCGATACCACGTTGGGTTAAGATCATGTTGGTGAACTCACCCGCAATATCAACGTTGGAGGACTCGAGCGCACCGGCAAGGAGCGAGCCTTTAGACCCAGTACCAGCTACACCAAAGTCAGCAGAGCCACTGTTGGCACTAATCAGGAAGTTGTTACCGCCATCATAGATAAGACCCGCTGGGTTGGTTACAGTCGCCATCTGGATTTGTAATTGCATCCCTTGCATTGGGTCACCACCAACGGTTGTAACATCAGGGGTTGTACCACCTGTGAATACTGGGTTGCCAGCTAGTTGATCGACAGGGCCACCATCACTAGGAGTACCAGCGAATGTACTGGTGTGACCAAAAGAGCCGCCTTCGTAAGGAAGGTGAATAATCTCACGGTTAGTGGTACCTGATTCTGTTCTGACACTAATTCTGTCACCGTTGGAGTAGGTTGCTGTAATAGAGCCATCAGCACCAACTGAGAAGGTACGTAGCTCTGCAGTAACAACACCTACGCTAGCAACCACATCGGTAGGTGCAACATAACCACGACCGGTAACGAGGGCTTGTGCATCAGCAACGTTATCGAGAGCACCAGCACCACCACCTGTTGTGGAAGCATTGTCACCATAGCGAACAGCAAGTACATTGCCGTTTACATCAACGGCCTTGGCAATTTGGAATTCAAGAGGAACCTGAATCCGACCTAATGTGTTGGTCGCCGTTCCGTTTAAGTCCGAGGTGCCGCGGATTCGGTTACCGGCAGCACTAACTAGGTTTCCGTTGGAATCAAGCGTGAAGTTACCGGCACGGGTTAAGTAGAAGTCGGTTGAGGCGTTAGCGTTGTTTACGTCAATACGTTCAACAGCAACAAAACCTTCACCTTGAATCATAACATCCGTGCTTCTTCCGGTGAATTGAGTACCACCTTGGGAGAAGTTACTGGCGATTTCTGATACATAGGAGCCATTACCAACTTGCATTGGGTTGGTTCCGCCAAGGGTACCATTTGGTGAGGTACCACCGGTAATGGTTTTAGCAAACACGTTGGCAAAGTTTACCGAGCTGCTTTTAAAGCCCAATGTGTTTACGTTAGCGATGTTGTTAGAGATAACATCCATTCTGGTTTGGTTTGAGCGGATCCCTGATACCGCTGAATATAGTCCTTGAGTCATGAATTAATCCTCCGATTTTCTCTCTCTTTTTTCCTTGTAAATATTGAACGGGTTATAATTATTTGTTTTTTGTTTCTCTTTTATTTTTTAAATTAAGGGTTGGGGTTTTCGTTGAAAATTTGTACGACTTGCTCTTGAGTGAAGTTCTGATCACCGACTTGCAGTGCAACGGTGCCATCACCAATCAAGATGCTATCGACCTTGCCATTAAAGTATTCAAAGGTTTGCAATCCTTCGTTAAATACTTCAAACTGAGCAAACTTACCGACCATACTGCTGGCTTGAGCAATCATGTTGGTGGCCAGTACCGAATCCTTGAGCTGTTCGGTAGCTTCTACTTGGGCAAAGGCGGCTTGTTGTAAAATCATCTGGTCGTTTTCAACCGGATCGAGTGGATCTTGGTTTTGAAGCTGAGTCAGCATCAATTGTAGAAACGAGGCTTTATCAAGCTGGTCGCTACCAAGATTACGTAATCCTGTTTCATAATTCACCTGATTCGTGTTGTTGGTGAAATCAGTGACGTTAATAATACTCATAGGGTTTTCTCTCTCTGTCTTAAGTGATTGATTTTAAAATCACTATGGTGACGTTCTATAGGTTTTGATTCTTTTTTGATTGTTCTCTCTGATGAAAATAAACTTAAGCTAAAATGCTAACGTCGCCATCGTGGTTGATACTGCTTGTGTCACTTGAGGTGTCTTGCAACCCATTGATGGTGTCGGTGTTAGTTGATAATGTTGATGTGTTGGTATTGCTACCGTTTTGGTGTTGAGACGCATTATGGTGTTGGCCGTTAGCATTAAAATGCATCTGAGCTTGTTGATTCTCGTTTTGGTGTTGAGAATCACTTTGTTGTTGCGCGTTGGCTTGCTGTTGCCAGCTTTCATCGGCATTAAATTGGGTATTGTTGTCCGTGTTGCCTGCCATCACGACGCTAATTTTGTTGATGGTTACGCCTTGGGCTTCGAGTGATTCACGTAATGAATTCACTTGGTTTTGAAGTTGTTCGTTAGCATCGTTGTTGTTGGTGATGAAACGCGCCGTCACGTGGCTGTTAGCATCACTGGTTAACATAATGCGTACGTCACCCATGTTGTGTGGGTTGAGCTTCATGTTCAGCGTTTTTTGACCGTTTTGAAGACCGTACTGAACACCTTCAACCACTTGCTCGCCAATACCTTCCGCGGCACTGCTAAACATACTGAGTGAGGTACTGACGTTACTAGGGCTTAGATCTTTGATGTTGGTACTTGCTGTGGTGTCGATGCCTGTAATTTGCGTTGAAGCAAGTTGACTCGCATCAACAGAGCTTGTTAATGCGTTGCTATTATTCCAGCCCGATGTGGCCAGAGCACTGTCGTCAGCTTCACTTGTGTTCATCGTGAACTCAATGCCATCAACCATATCAGTGTGCTCACCAATAGCTTGGCTGAGTGATCCGGTGCTATCATTTTTTGCATTAGTGAGTGCTTCGGCCATCGAGGTATTCCCTGAGGCAAAGGTGGCACCGCTACTCATGGATTTTGTTTTGAGATCTTTTGTAGTGCTAACATCAACGCCGGTTGCTGTTGCAACGTGTCTCTCTAAGGTTGCTGACGTCTTTTCGGCGATTGTCTCTTTTAAAGCATCACTTAGTAATTCAGTTTTTGGATTTCCGGATAAAATATCATCTAGTGCTTGAGGCACGGTATCACCTTGAACAGCAGGGACACCATTATTGGCATTAGGAGCTTGAGCTTGGCCAAAGGAATTGTTCACAGGGTGTTGAATGGTTTTGCTTGAATCAAATTGTTGTGATAGTTGTGTTTCAGTTGGAAAGGTTAATTTGTCTGAAACAGGGATGTCAGCCGGTGTAAAAGCAGGTGAACTTGTCTCAGAGGAAGGGATAAAGTTTTGTTCAAGAACTGGTGCTTGGGCTGGTAAAGTTGATGTGCTAGCTGTACTACCGTCTTGTACAGGTGCCTTAGAGGAAGAACCTTGAAGGGCTGTTGGTGAGGTGAGCGTAATACGCGGACGACTCGCGTGGTTATACGCACTGCCCTGATCTTGGGAGACAGACTGGTATTTCTTAACAGCTTGTTGCGCTTGAACCTGAACAGCACCTTGAGAGGCTTGTTCAGCTGTTCCGGTTTGAATTATAGTGCTGCCAATATTCTCAACAGCGTTGTTAAATCCATCTTGAGGTGTGCCTTGGTTATGTGCAGCGCCTTGAGTTGCGCCTTGGGTTTCATCAAAACTCACGTTTTGGAAGCCATCGTCGCTTTGAATGTCTAAAGGCTGTAGTTCCACATCAGTAGAAATTGTACGCTCTGTTTTAGGCGTTTCTTTTTGAGATGCATATTCTTCAGGAATCTGAGTCTGATGAATTTCATTTAACGTGTTTAACGGTTTTGGCATACCGGCAAGGGATACAAATTTAATGTTCGCATCAAACTCATTGCCATCAGTGCTTGATGTGGCACTCTCTTGATCTGAAGTGTCGGTTGCAACATCACCAACAAGTTCACCGTCAACGGTTTGCTTTGGTGTCGCTTCAACGCTTGCTTTCGTCAGTGCATTAGCAATGTTGGTTGGTAAACTCGCAAGTTGCTGTGCGAGACCTTCTGTTATTACCTCTTGAGACGCATCACCATTGCCAAGCTTATTTTTAAGAAGCGCCGTGAATTCGGCACCCATGGTTTCCATGTTTTCAAAGCCAAAGCTACCGCCATCACCATTTTGTTTGGTGTTGGCCGACACATCGCTGGATTGGTTTTTAACCATTCCAACAAGGTTGCTTAACATGGAAAGTGGGCTTGTCATAGGGGTATAGAAATCTCTTTTTTTGAGGGTGTGTATAGGGGGCTTATTAATTTCTTAAATAAATCTGTTTTAAACGGCGTTGCGTTTACGGAATTGGTTGAGAGACATTTCCGATATGAGTAAATCTTCACTTCTGAACATTTCTTTTTTATGGCGTTGTTGATCTTTTTCTTTTAGTTTTTCTAAGCCTTTTACTTTAATCATGGCTTGGGTTAGTTTTTCTTTGATGGCGTTTAAAACAACATCTTGTTCTTGAAGTCGAATAGTATCTTCTGAGCGAAATAGTTTTAAACGAAGTAAATACTGTGGAAATTGTTGCGCCTGAGTGACGTTGGTTTCATTGTGGGCAATATGATGAGCCTGTTCTTTTAGGCTTTTTTCAATAAGGTGGTCATATTCTGCAATGCGTTGGGCAATCTGAACGCGTTTTTCTTGTTCGGCTGCCATTTCAAGTTGAATGTCATCCAATTCGTTTTGGCGTAAATCCAAAATGGTTTGCATTTTAAAACGAAATGCGTTCAAAAAAGATGACTCCTTCGAGGGGGGCTTATAAGAAGAAACGGTATTGACGCTAAACAGTGATGTCTCTCGTCATCATACTTTTCTTACAAAACATAGGGTGGGGGTAGTAATAATGTGGTTTGGCGTTGCGAGTCGCAAGACGCCTTTCTCTCTTCGATTAAATAGATGGATAGATTCTGTATACAAGCCTTCGATAAATAGAATGATATATAGGGGTGGGGCGCAATCGCTACATTTAGATAAAATATATAGATTACCTTCACACGATAGCCGATTTAATATGGGTATAACCTCGTTTATGAAGTGGAGATCAGCCAAACTCAAACAAGCGGTTGAGATTAATTTTAAATGTCAAGATCCTCTCCACTGTTTAGAGGAGGCTACGCCTTTCAATCGATGAGTAATAGCAGCAGTAGTTTCTAAAGAGATCCCCCAAAGCCACTCATTATCGTTTAAGATGGTATAAGAATTGTAATTAATAGCGTTAGAGCAAGGTATGAAAACGGATGTTTCGTTTACTTTTTTTTTCAGGTGTTTTGTTTCTTGGCCCATTTTTGCTGTTTCTGATTCAGCCCTTGGTGGGTAAAATTTTAACACCGTTATATGGTGGGGGTGCACAGGTTTGGTGCATGTGCATGCTGTTTTTTCAGTTGGTCGTGTTGGGTGGGTACGGCCTAAGTGTTTTTATTAGTCGTATTCCGCTTCGTATCCAAGGTTGGGTGTATACGGGTTTAATGGTGTTGGCTGCTGTTTTTGTTAAATTACCAACATTAAGAGAATGGGTCCCTATTGACGGAGTGGCACCCTCAATGAGTCTGTTGATTCAGCTTGCCTCGTCGTTAGCCTTTTCGTGCATTATTCTAAGTACGATTAGCTCAACGCTGCAAAACTGGTTTTATCTGGCTAAAGTACACGATAACCCTTACCCGTTTTATGGTTTATCCAACGTAGGATCGCTGTTGGCGTTACTGAGTTATCCGTTAATTATTGAGCCACGCCTTGCGATTACCGATACGCTGTCACTTTGGAATATCTTGTTCTGGGTTCTGGTAGGGTTAACGGGTATCTCGGGCATCTTATTTTATAAAGCCATGCAGTCAGACGATTTGGAAGTGCTATCGGAAAGTCAGAAAAACGACGAGGGTGCATCTAATAATAATGACGACGATGCGTTTGCAATACGCTTTTTAGGTTGGACGACACTCAGTATGATTGGCTCGGTGGTGTTACTGAGTTTTACGAATCATATTACGCATAACATTGCACCTGTGCCTTTGCTGTGGGTGTTGCCGTTGGCACTCTACTTGCTAAGCTTTGTTATTGCCTTTAATGATACGGTGCCTTGGTTGCCTAAGGGTCTAGCTCTCTTTAATATTGGCTTGTATGTTGTCCTCACTAAACTCAGTATTGCTAACCCTTGGGTTTCAACCAGTTTAACGTTGTTACTGATGCTCTTGTATTGCGTGACGTGCCATGGGGGGTTGTATCAGTCACGGCCTAATCCTAAAAAACTACCTCTGTTTTATCTGGCCATGTCATTAGGCGGGGCCTTGGGGGGTGTCTTTGTTAATCTAGTTGCACCCTATATTTTTAGTGGTTATCAGGAGTATATCTTTGGCAATATTGCTGTTTTAGTATTTAGTATTTTATTAGTGACGCATCGGCTTAAATCGCAGTTTTCATTTCGAAAAATGGCGATGATAACCGCAGTGATTTATTTGGGGTTTGTTGTATTGTTGACTTGGAAAGAGTCGATTGAGATGGCTGAAACGGAAGCGTTATTATTTCAGGAACGAAATTTCTATGGTGCAAATCGTGTCTTTATTAGTCAAGATCGTAAATTTATTCACCTGGCAAACGGCAGTATTTTGCACGGTGTACAGCCTCGCAATCCAGAAACGGAAGTACTTCTCTTAAAGGCAGCGAGCTACTATGGCATGAATTCTGGTATTGCTTTGGCGTTTGATTTTTTGAAGCAACAGTATCGCGAGAAACCAATCAAAGCTAATGTGATTGGTTTGGGCGCTGGGGGCGTCGCTGCTTATGGGCGGACGCAAGATACGATGACATTTCTTGAGTTGGATCCGATGGTTGTTCATATTGCCAAAACCTATTTTTCTTTTTTAAAGGATTCGCCTTCCCAAGTCGAAACGATTGTTGGTGATGGACGCCTTAGTCTTGAAAAGCTGGATGAACGTTATGATTTAATTATGATTGACGCCTTTACCAGTGATGCGATTCCCGTTCACTTGCTTACTTTAGAAGCGTTTAAAACCTATCAAGATCATTTAACACAGAGTGGGGTGCTGGTTTTTCACGTGTCTAATAATTATCTGGATCTAAGTCGCGTGATTCGTGAAGTAGGTTCACACTTAGGAATGAAGGTTTTTGTAACAGATAGTAGATCGGTTGAAAAAGGGGAACGCCGAAATATTTATGTGGTGGTTACCAACAACCCTAATGCAAAGGCTTACTATCAATCTATTCAAGCCCACCCTATTTTATCAAAAACTGTGGCCGTTTCATTCCAAGATGTGACGGAGGAAACGGCTAATAGTGCTTTGTTGTGGCGCGATGATTTTTCAAATATTTTTTCTGTGATGAAATTCAGCCCCTCTGAAGGCGTTTTCGTTAAGCATTAATTCAGGTGTTTATAATGCTAAAACAAAAAGCGTGTCTTGATTGTAACCAAGACACGCTTTTTTAATGTATTGAAAAATTGTTATTTTTTGATTTTAGTGAACTTACTGCCTTCTAATGACAGGTTATACATCAATCCTTTTTGACCTAATACGAAAGCAACAATAGGTTGGTTGAATGTATCGGAGCTAATAGCGCCTTCAGCACCCACTTTAATAATTGCGATAGAGGCATCGACACCAGCTTCCCAACCTTTACTCTCTCTGAAATCGTGTAAGGCATTATCATTCATAAAGAAGATAAGAACTGATTTTTTTTGGGCTCCGATCTGAAATCCCCATGAGGCGGAGGCCATGTTGTAATAGTTCACCGTATTGCCGCCAATACGTAAGGCGCCTTCGCCAAACTCACCACCAAAACCAAAACCTGCTTGGTACACGTCAGGTAAAATCAACATACCGCGTGACTTATTAATGACCTCTTGAGCACCCGGTATCTTGGCTCGAAATGTGGCTAGTGCTTCATTCGTTTCTAAATTGATTTCTGCTGCCGAGGCTGCTTCGGCCTTGAGAGGAGCCATTAATAATAAACACGTTGCCAACAAGCTAACAACCACGCCTAGAGATAAAAATTTGTTAAACATAAACCAGTTCCTTTTTTGTAGTAATAATGATCACTCTAACAGAATAAAGGATGAGACGGTTTTGTTCTAGTGGATAGCTAGTTAGGTTTTAATAGCCACCTAACCAGATCACATCACTGTTGGATGGATGAAAAATCATTGCCACACTTGCTTAGCGCTTCATGGAGCCAAAGATACCGCGCATGATTTCACGTGTGATTTGGCGCCCTGCTTGAGAACCAATGGCTCGGATTGTACTCTTTACGAACGCTTCCATTGGTGATTGTCGGTTGGAACGTTTTACAGTTTTGGTTTTCTTCGACCGTGTGCGTTCTTGCTCTTCCTTTTGTTCAGCGTTTCCTTGCTCTTTTTCTTTACGTTTTAAAAGCAATTCATAGGCCGACTCACGATCAACAACCGTATCATAGCGTCCATATAAGAACGAATTTTTAATAAACGTTTGTCTGGCTTCCTCACTGATACCTCCAATAGAGGAATACGGTGGTGCCATAATGGTGTGCTGACTCATCAGAGGCAAGCCTTTGTGATCAAGGGTGGAGACAACGGCTTCGCCCACACCTAAATTAAGTAGTGTGGTTTCAATATCCAGATCTGGATTTTCAGGGAAGCCATCGGATAAGGCTTTAATACGTTTTTTATCAGTGGCCGAAAACATGCGCAATGCGTGTACAAAGCGGTTGCCGAGTTGGCCCAAGATGTCATTGTGAATGTCGTTGGGGTTCTGCGTCACAAAGTAAACACCCACGCCCTTAGAGCGAATGAGGAGCATTACTTGTTTGAGCTTGTCGAGTAATACGTCAGGCATGTCATCAAACAACAAATGAGCTTCGTCAAAAAATAGAACCAGCTTTGGTTTGTCCACATCGCCTACTTCGGGCAAGGTTTCAAATAGCTCAGAAAGCAACCACAATAAAAAGGTGGCATACACCTTGGGGCGGGTAATCAAGTTTTTTGAGGACAGCATCTGAATAACACCGTAGCCGTCTGAGGTACGTTGCATTAAATCGTTTAGGGTAATAGCAGGCTCGCCAAACAGCGCATCCGCGCCATCGGCTTCAAGAGCCACAAGTTTGCGTTGAATGGCACCGATACTGGCTGATGATATTTTGCCGTAGTTTTCTTTAATTTCGTCATCGTGTTGGTCAATAAAGTTGAGCAGTGCTTTGAGATCTTTAATATCAAGAAGCAACATCCCCTCATCATCAGCAAGCTTAAAGACAACCGTCATCACGCCTTCTTGAGTCGGGTTTAAATCGAGTAGGCGTGACAGTAAAATAGGACCCAATTCAGAAATCGTCGTGCGAACCGGATGGCCTTCCTTACCGTCAATATCCCAAAACGTACACGGAAAGCCTCTAAAGGAAAAAGGCGCAAGCTTCATTAATGCCACACGCTCATCGATAATTTTGTTGGCAGCACCATCGGCGGCCAATCCAGAGACATCACCTTTCACGTCGGTTACAAAAACAGGAACGCCCGCTTTACTAAAGGCTTCGGTCAACACTTTCATTGTGATGGTTTTGCCGGACCCTGTGGCCCCAGCAATTAATCCGTGACGGTTTGCCATCGAAAGCTCTAGTGAGACGGGTGTATTAGTGTCATGCGATACGCCTAGAAAAATGCTGTTGTTATCGGTCATGGTGATGTCTTTCGGGTTTCAAGGGATACAAAGTTACACGTTACTTGCCGTGATTTTGCTGGAGTAGCGTTTCAAGTTCAGCAAATGGAATATCTTGATCAGTGGATAGCGTACCCTGTTGAGCGCGCTTGTTCTGATAGCGTAAAAAATTAATCAGCGAGTCTACGTCATTATTATTGAGTGGGCCACCGTGTGCTTCGTGATAGGGAGGCATCTGAGGGTTGGTTTCAGCACCTTTAGAAATTACCGTGCGAAAGTGTGTCAGTGCATCATCTTGGGCTTGCTTGTGTTGAGTTTTGGTTTCAAGCTGATCGGGTGAGGGCAGTGTGAGTAATGACGGAGCAATATCCTTACGGCCTTGGGCATTCATACCGTGGCACATCGCACAATCAGCAGCAAAAAGTTCTTTCCCTGATTTCCCAACACCTTTATCAACGTGGCAGGCAGCGCATTTACCTTGGAACAAGGCCAGTCGATTAACGGTACTCAAATCAATATTTTCGTGGACATCACTAGTACCGTTTGTGTTAACGGTGCCCATCAGATACACATTATGCACACGACGCTTTTCATTGGGATCGTTACTGTGAACGGCAATTTGCTTAACCACGTTGCCCGATTTAAGGCTGGTATCGAGATCCACAGTCAGCACGCTGAAGTCGCCCGGGGCAATGTTCTTTTTACTTAGCTTAGTAACCGTACACCCGCACGAGGCATCCACATCATGAATGTGGAGCGTGGTGCCCCCTTTGTTATAAAGATAAAACTGGGTCGACACCGCGTCGCCCATCGTAACCGTACCCACGTTCTGAATACGGGGCTCTGCTGAAATAATCGGCTTGGGGTCTTTATAGTTATAGGTAATAATGACCGGCTTTAAGCCCGGTGTGGTAAAGACGTGGGCGGTTGCAAAAAATAGAGTGGCGATGAGTGCCAGCCCCAACATCACCGTTAGAACAGACAAACCTGCATAGGCATGGCTGGCTTGGTAGGGTCTTTGTATTTTATAGCTAGAGTTGATGTGCATCGTGCCTCTATTTTACCCGAATCACAGTCGATAGCGTAGGTAATTTTGAGGCGGGTTAAATGTTAAGTAATATTACCGAATCTCTAAAATAAAATAGAAGGAGAGTTGAGAAATAAATGCTTGTTTATATAACAATACCTGTCATATTTATAGTGACTATCTTTTTTATTTCAGCCAGGTGGGGGATAGTAACTTGGTTGGATAGTGGTTATGGTATTACCAACTACAGTAAGTAATAAATGTCATTTCAAGTTTTGTTTTGTTGTTTGGAGTTTTTCCATAAAAACTGAATCCGTCTACTTGCCGCTACTAATATATGGAGCGGTGCAAGATAAAGAAGGGACAGTTTGCTTTGTTAATTTTCTTGGTTGTTGCGGTTTCCGCAATCAGCTGGGATAGAACCGCCTAATCGTTAGGCATTTGATGAATCGTAAGAAACGAACATGATACTTACAGATTGTTACCGTGTTGACTCTTAAAGGAGATCATATTTTATGAAAAAATTACTAGGACTATTACTCGTTGGTTCCACATTGGCTTCTTCCGTGGCTGTTGCTGCAACGCCTTCAATGGATAAAGCAATGGATTTCACTCGCAATGCGATGATGACAAAATCACAAGCCGGTGTTGAGCTTCGTCAAGACGTGTTGTTGAACAAACAACAAATCAACGACATGAAAGCTAGCAAGTATGTGACCAAAGATGCTTTATTGTTTGGCCAAGGTCAGTACCAGTTGGTAGAAAAAAACTACCCAATGGCAATCGAACTTTTTGAAGAAGCGATTACCGTAAACCCAAAAAATAGCCGCGCGCTTGAAGGTTTGGCAAAAGCTCAACTTCAACGTGGTGACTATGTTGATGCATTAGCAACCGTTGATAAAGCCATTGCTTTAGATCCAATCAACACCAGCTTCATCTACACCAAAGCTGATATCCAAGACAACATGGGTCTTGAATTGGGCGCGTTAGAAACCTACCTTACCTTCACCACAATGGCACCAACCGATAGCCGTGTGATTGAAGTTGAGCGTCGTGCTAACGATATCTTCGAAAAATGGCAGCCTCGCTTGAGCCAATCCGAAATGGATTACTTCACAGCGCTTCGTTTGCTAACATTCGAGCACCCAGAGCAAGCTGTTGTTGCTTTCGATAGCTACATCAAAGAAAGCCAAACAGCAACACCACTTAACGTGAACTTTCCAACGTTGCGTTCAGAAACCTTGATGAATTTAACACCGGAATGGGTTGTTAACTTCTTTGAGAAAGAAACTCCTGAGCGTGTTGTGCGCGCACACATCTTCCAAGCGATGGCTCACCTAAACCTTCACCAGCCAGAAAAAGCAATCGCGCTTTTGAACACGGCTATCAAGGTTGATCCAGCTACTGTTAAGGCCAACACAAGTGAATCAGCAACCGCAACACCACAGTTGCCATTGTTGAAAACCGTTGCTTACTATCAGTTAAGCAATAGCTACAACCAACTTGGCCAAAAAGAGAGCGCTCAGACCGCTTGGAAAAAATTCATCGAGTATGCTCCTACATCAGAAGCAACTCACTTGATGAACCACCCTTTCCATACTGAAGGTCACGTAAACGTTGAAGGCACCAGCCACATTCACACCAACTAATTTTCTAATTAGTTTAGATGTGAATAAACGTTTATCGCTCTGATAAGCAAAGCCCTGTTTAACGCTATGTTAGACAGGGCTTTTGTTTTCAAAACGTATTTTGCTTGAGGATCGTTAAAGAGTACTGGCCTCATATCGTGTACACTCTTGAGTATGATGAATCATGAAAATTTAAACTGGCCGAAGCTGGGCTTAGGCATGTTGGCCTTATCCGGAGCTGATTCTTCCCGTTTGGGCTATGGCGCGATGGATGAGTCGGAGGCGCTGGCTGTGTTGCAATCGGCGTATCAAGAAGGCACACGTCTGTTTGATGTGGCTGATGTGTTTGGTGACGGGCAGGGCGAAGTGTTATTGGCTAAAGCCATAAAGCAATTTGGTTGGAATTCGGATGAGTTAATTATTTCTACCAAAGGCGGATTACACGGCTTTAACAAGCAAGACACACGCGACTTGAAACGCCAAGCCGTGACGGCAACCGAACTGAGGGCATCGCTTGAGGCGAGCTTAACGCGATTGGGTGTAGGATGTGTGGATCTGTATTGCTTGCACCATCCCACGATGGAGGCCATTCAAGAGGGCTCGATTTTTGAGGTGCTCGCCACACTCAAGGCCGAAGGCAAAATTAAGCAAGCGGGCGTGGCCATTCGCGAACCGCAAGAGGGGATTCAGTCCTTAGGGCATGATGCCGTGGATGTGATTCAAGCGCCGTTTAATTTTTTTAATCGCACAGCAAGCACCAGTGGCTTAATGCAAGTATGCGCTGATAAGGGCAAACACTTGATGTTGCACGAGGTACTGGGCAAAGGGTTTTTAAGTGGTGGTTTTGATGTGAACCGCGCTTTGGATAAATCCGACAGTAGATCGGTCTGGCCAAAGCCCTTAATTCAAAAACGTATTGAAGCCGGAAAGCAACTAGAACAATTTATCCCCGATACGTACCCGTCACTCGGTGCCTTTGCCCTGCAATACGCCAAGCAAACCCTAGACAGTATCGAGGGTTTACAAAGCACGCTCCTCGTTGGCGCACGTTCGACAGATCAATGGCAATCAGTAGCAAATGCCCTAACATTAGCCCCCATCCCTCAATCCAATCTCGATGCACTCCACGCCCACCTCGATCAGTTGTTTGCCTTGCGATAGGTGTTTGAGGAGGAAATTTATGACATTTAAAATAGTACGGAACTTGACTTTAGTGTTACTACTCTTAGGTTTTGCTCGTGTTGTGACTTTTGATCTCGATCCCAGTAGAGGGCATTTTGAAAAGATTTATAAGTTTAAAGGCGAATATTCTCGACCATTAGTTAAAATGCTTGATGATAGTCGTATCTTTATTTTAAGTAGCCGTATTTCAGAAGTTTATGATATGGAGCTAGGTCAATCTGTAATGCAGCCATTACTGGATGCTACTTTTGGTGGGTACCCAGGTATCGGAGATGATATTCATCCAATGATAGAGGTGTCAAAAAATAAATATTTAGTTTTAGGTCAGTTTTATTGTACGCAATACTCTAGCACGTATTGTCATGAAGCTTCAGGCGTTTTGTTTGATCTGAAAAACAACAAACATGAGCCTTATTTCGGATTTAAACGACGACACTTACCGAGTGCAATATCTTTGAATGGGGGTAATATTTTAATACTGGGTGGAGATGAAGTATATGATCCTTCTGTTCAAAATCCGGAAGAATTTTACAGAGATGTTTTAATTTTGGATCCTAAAAATAATAAGACTAAAATAATTGGCCAGCTAGAAAATACACGAATAGCTCACAAAATGTTTTTACTTGATAGTCATCGCGTTATTTTATTTGGAGGTTATCATAATAACGATTATAGTAAAGTGAAAAAAGGTCGTGGAAATAGTAGCTTTGGATATACTGCTGTTGAAGTATTTGATATTAGTACAGGTGCGATTGAAAAAGTAGGGGAACTCCTTGGGGGTCGGCTTGCTCCAAGTATAGTTAATATCGATAATAATCAGTTCTTAGTCGTTGAGGGAATGATGCGTGATGGACGAACAGCTGCACCAGCTGTGGAATTGTTTAATCTTAAAGAAAGAACATCAACGTTAGTAAAGGCTAATCTTCATCATTACGGACCTGCACATGCAATCCGTTTAGATGAAAATCGTATTATGATCTCGATTGGAATTCAGTATTTGATTTATGACATAGGTCAAAAACAAATAGTTGAAACCCGTCATTTCGGGGGAAAGAAAAAGTTTTTGAGAAATTTATTTAAAACTAATGATGGACAAATACTTGCGCTCGTTTATACAAAAAAATCAGGTGAAATGTATTTATATAAGTATGTTGAATAAGCCTGTTAAAAATTGCTTATAAATACTAGAGTTATAGCATTGTTTTGGGTTTAATAGACCTATGTCTATCTCTATGCATAATTCACGTTCAATACCGGCCACCCGCTTTGGCGATCATCCGCCGGTGTTTACCCCTATCTCTGCCGGTGCGGTGGCGCAATCTCAGGCTCAACCTGCGCTTGCTCCCTTGTGGCAGTTGGCTGGGCAAATTGGCACCCAAACTCAGGTGGGGATGGATGGCATCGTTCGTTTTAATATGCCCTTGGTCCATCAGGTTAAAGCCTACCGAGAGCAAGCCTTGCCCGTATTGAATGACGTGTTGAGCCGCACTACCTTTGTGCCCACCTTTTTAGAAGCGCTGTATACCGCTGAAGAAATGGCCGAAGATGGCGTGACCAACGTATCAAGCTTGTACCCCGTGGTGAGTAAATGGAATACCCATCCCGATCCGCTGGTTCAAATTTACTTAGCGGGCTTCTACCGCGAGATTAAAATCCCCACCACCTTTGGTCCCTTAATGGCCACCTTGATGAACACCTCTGTGAATCGTTACCCGATGCAATCCTCGCCGATGTACAACATCACTGAGGAAGTGGGCGGAACAATACTAGAGCAGATTGCGGAGTACACCTCGCAAAAAACCGTTAATAAGTTGCTCCCTTATATTGCTTCATCAGCCCAAGCTTATCCTGCGCGCTCCCCTCAGCGTTAGGCTTTAACTCTTTTAAGTCAATTCTATTTTATTTCCCCTCAATTGTTTTATAAAAGGATGATGTTCCCTATGTCTAACGATAATATTCCTCATGAAGGTTTTAACATTGGTATTGATATCGGTGGCACCAAGGTCGCTGCGGGTATTGTATCGCTGAACCCCGATAGCAATGAGCCCTTGATTCAGCACCGTATCGAACAACCCACTCCAACCGAAGGCGCGGCGTTCATTAAATTATTAAGCACGATGGTCAATGAACTGAAAGCCAAAGCGGGCATCACGGCCATTGGTATTTCAACAGCCGGCACCGTGGATACGGTTGAAGGCGTTATTATTGGTTCAACGGCTAATTTGCCAGCGGCCAGAGAAGTGCCTCACATTAAAGAAGCCCTTGAAAAACAAACCCATTTGCCCGTGCATGCCGAAAACGATGCAAACGCCGCGGCGTTTGGTGAAATGGCCGCCGGTGCTGCCAAAGGGATGCAGGATGTGGTGATGGTAACCCTTGGAACCGGTGTAGGTACAGGTATTGTGGCCAATGGCCAGATGATTCGTGGTGCGCATTACTCAGCCGGTGAAGGCGGTCATATCGTGATTTATGACAACAAGCGCGCCTGCTCATGTGGGCGTCCTGATTGTTGGGAAGCCTATGCTTCGGGCAACGGTTTGAATGTGACCATTCGCGAGATGGTGGCTGAAGCCTCTGAAGAACAGCAAGCAGCTTTCTTAAAACACAGTGGCAACCCATCATTGCAACTCCTTACAACGCATCATTGGGCGCCTGCTCTAGAAGAACATGACGCGTTGGCTAAAGAAATTTCACTGCGCTGGCACCATGATATTGCTCGTGGCGTGCGCTCGGTGATTAATTTGTTGGATCCTCACGCGGTTGTTGTGGGCGGCGGTTTGGCCAAGTTTGTGGACTTTCCGATGTTGAAAGAATTGGTCAAGCCTATGGTGATGACGCCTTCGTTTGATTTGTTACCAGCCACATTAGGCAATGATGCCGGTATGGTGGGGGCGGCCTTTTTAGCCCAACACGCCAAAATGAAAGTGACCAACTAAATGGCATTAAGTGATGCAGATAAACAGCTGTTTGAAGAGGCCAAGCAACTTCGAGCCAAGAAACGATTCAGTCAAAACTTTTTGATTCGTGACAAAGTGCATCGTGTGATTGCCGATAGTTTGAATTTGACTCAAGACGAAACAGTGGTTGAAATTGGCCCCGGCTCAGGCTTTCTGACGCGTTATTTGGTTCCACCCTGTGGGCACTTGGTGGGTATTGAAGTGGAACGTTCGATGGTCAAGCATCTTGAAGTTATGTTTGAAGGCGACCCTAAAGTAACGTTGTTTGCCGAAGATTTTTTAAAGTTTGATTTTGATCGCATTGAAGCCGAGCGCTTTAAGGTGGTGGGAAACCTCCCTTATGCCATTAGTTCACCTATTATTTTTAAGCTGATTGGTGAACTCAATGACGTGGATCATAAAGACCGTCATCGTATTGATGCCATCACCGTGATGGTGCAACGTGAAGTGGGCGAGCGCTTAACTGCCAAACCCGGCGTAAAGGCGTTTAATCATCTGAGTATTGCGGCTCAGTTCTACTTTGATACCGAATTATTAATTGTGGCCCCCCCCGGTGATTTTTATCCGTCACCCAACGTGGACTCGGCTGTAGTGCGATTTGTGCCTAAGGCTAAACCTGCGGCTGATGTGGCTGATATGGCCTTGTTTGCGAGCTTAGTGCGGCTGAGTTTTGGCCAACGCCGAAAAACCTTACGTAACAATCTTAAAAATATAAAGACACATAGATTGGCCTCCATTGAGGTATTCGATACAATCTTAGAAGAACTATCTATTGATGGGATGTTACGTCCCGATCAATTGTCGATTGAACAGTATGCAGGAATCGCTAATGCTCTCTATCAAAACACCAGCAAAAATTAATTTATTCCTCAATATCACCGGTCGTCGTATGGACGGCTATAGTGAGTTGACGATGTTGATGCAGACCATTGCGCTGTTTGATATGTTGCACATTCGCCCAAACGCCGGTGAGCAAGATATTCGTTTTAGCAGTGACGATCCGTCCTTGCATCGTGATCCAGATAACAACCTTGTGGTGCGTGCCTACTATGCCTTTTGGGATGCTGTGCAATTGCCTCCGATTGGGATGAAGGTGCATCTGGAAAAAAATATCCCAATGCAGGCAGGTTTGGGCGGCGGAAGTTCGAACGCGGCTGGGATGCTATTAGCACTTAACCATTTGGCGTGTACGGGTTTAAGCCCGATTCAATTAGAGACCATCGCCTCGCGCTTAGGTTCAGACGTTCCGTTTTTTGTTCAAGGTGGCTTGGCCATTGCTAGAGGCCGTGGCGAGCAGATTGAACATATTGCAACACCCGCTACTAATACCAAGCTAGATCTGGTTGTGATTAAGCCCCGCACGGTGAATAGTGATACCCGTGAAGCCTATCAGTTGTTTCACCAAGATCAAGCTTGCGTTGAAGTGAGTATGGATCCGTTGTTGACAGCATTGGGCTTAAAAGAAACCCCTGTTCATCCTGATAGATCGTTGTTGGGACGTGCCCATGCGCTGAATCCACATATGATGAATGACTTTGAACGGGTGATGGTTCACAATAACCCAGAGTTGAACTATGTGGCTCGCACCATGCAAGCCCTTGGTATCCACCGTCCTATGTTGTGTGGATCGGGTTCCAGCATCTTTGGTTTTATGGCCTCGGATTTCAGCTCACGCGCTGAACTTGAAGCGGCCTTCCCGATTAATGACTACCACGTAATTTGGACAACCACGCACGCAGGCAGTATTGAGCAAATGCAGATGGAAGCCGTTTAAGAGCGCTTTTGCTCCTTCTTTCCTCCATTCTTTAGTTCGTTTTGTTAATGAAGTTAACAAAGCTAGCATCAAAACCCAATACATTGTTTTTATATGTATAGATGGGATAAATGGTAGTAAATTCAATACGCTACGGCGATATTGGGTGATTTAAGAATTGTAGGGGATGGATAACGATGAATGCACAAGATTATTGCTCACTAATGAAAGAGTTTACCGATGCTGAAAACCATGTGACAGAAATGCGCGCAAAATATGGCGCCGATGATCCGCTTTGTAAAAAGGCGGTCTATCATATGATGGTGAAATGGCATCTATTAAAAATGACACACAACCGCCATGACTTCTTAGAAGAAGTACTCGCAGGTTAGGGTTTACCCACACGGTTAATTTACAGAAAACACCGCGCTATTATTTGATAGCGCGGTGTTTTTTTAGTGTTATTTATTTTTTAAATAAATCGACCGTTGATGCTCGATGGTGTTTACCAGCGCTTTAGCAAAATCAGCATCACACTCATACGCATCAATACGGTAGTTAAAATCCTCAAGCAATAGCGCATACTCATTAATCGGATGCACCCACTCACCGTTTAAGCGATCGATGTAGCGAAGCAATTTTTCTTCACGCTTGTGGCGCGGGTTGATGGCAAAGTTAAGGTGGACGAGGTTCACACTGTTTACTTTGCCTCGTTTTCCTGCACATTCAATGCTGGTGTGACCAACGGCATCGGGAAAGGTGAGCAGTTCAGGCTGGTTTTTAAACAAACGCATCTGAAAATCAGGATAAAGATACCCGTCATTAATCCACTTGAGCGGTTCTGTTTGGCAGAGATGGAGGCGTGGAAATTTATAGTGCGTGTACTTGTCGGCCATTAGTCCTTGCAGAAGCTCTTCAAATAAGGGTTCCGGAAATTCATCATCATCAAGGCGTAATACCCAGTCACTGGTGCATTTTTCAACCAAGGCCTGCAAGCCACCGTTGCAAGTTTGAGCCTCATTATCAATCGTGAAAACCACGTCAGCCAAGGGTTCGCACACGGCAAAGGTATTATCCGTGGTTTTACTATCCACGCCCACCACAATCTCGTCACTAAAAGAGCGGATGTAGCGCAGTAAGGGGGCAATGCGATCGGCTGAGTTCATCGTAATAATACATGTGGAGAGCGTTTGTTTTTTTGCAGGTGCTTTTTTCCACTTGGTTAGCTTGTTAGCGTGTTCTAAGGCGCGCATAATTTTATGACTGGTGCGGCGAATACGTTGGCGCGTGTGGTCTTTTTTGACGGTTTGCTGATAGCGAGCATCATAAAGAATACCCTTCACCTGACCAGCTGTTATTGGCTGGGTTTTAGTAAGGGGTTTGGATTGTTGGGTGGTGGATGAAAATGGCAGTTGTTTTGCCAAGGGCAGGCATCCTTTTAGGTTCGTTGTTATGTTGCTTGATATCAAGATAATACTAGCTTAAGTATAGTGAAGGCAGTCGTGAAACTCAATGGGCAGATAAATAGAGTGAAATTACTATAAAAAACTATAAATCACCATAAATTGGTACAATGGGTAAAAGGTAGTGGTGAGGAACTGAACGTAATCATGACGAGTCTAAGTCAGATTCACAACAAGGATGGTTTGTATGTCGGATAAGCGCTTAGAAGCGATTTTTAACCGACGTTCGAGTGATGCGCCTTTAAAAAAGCGCTTCTTTAAGGGTGTGGCACTTGATACGATTACCACGCGCTTCTTTTTGCTGTTTTTGGTTTTTATGGCGATTCCTCTGTTTACGGTGCTGATGTTCACGTTTTCAGTATTTGAGAGCCAAGTCGATAGCCACACGGTTCAGCAATTGCAGAATACCAAACGCTTTTATCAACAGCATTTAAACACGCGACGAGAAAAACTCGCCTCGATTGCGGCCTTTATTACGGCGCCAGAAATCCCGCAGTCTGAGTCAACATTTTTTCAGCAATGTGGGTTCTATTCACTGGATTTGTGTTTGACGATGCCGTTCACCAATACAAATACAGATGCCCGTTATACCCTTAGTTTCGATACATCGAAAAAAACAATGGTGAATACCGCCTCGGTGCCATCGCTTATGCAATCAAATCCAGAGTTGAATGGCTGGTTTGATGCTTTGGATGGGGACACAGGCTTTATTCATTTTAATGATGAGATGTATTTAGTGCGTATGATGAAACGTTTATCGACAGTTTCAGGTAAAAGCTACTCTCGACTTGTTGGCTTTCATATTGATACGTCTCAAATGAATCGCTTCCAGCTGAGACAAGGCTTGTTATCAGTTTGGATTCGGCCTTATAGCAATGCTTTAGAGGGCATACAAGACAGCTCTTTTGAGACGTCGATTCTGAACGAGGATGACGTGTCTACGACTGAGAGCGCCTATCAGGAAAAAGAAATGCGCAAACAGAATGCCCTTAAGGATATTGCTGTTGAGTTGAAGCGGCGGCACACTTTAGAACAAGAACGCCATGACTTATTGCGCATTAAACAAAAGCAACTTCAAACCACCTCCGATCCCGATTCAAAATCAGAGTACTTGGTGTCGACTTTCGCGATGATGGATTACGCTAATCACGTGATTGAGCACATGATGTTTGTGATGCCCTTAGATGTAAAGGCTGAAGTGATGAAGGGCTATTATCAGGTGCTGTATACCATTACGCTGGCCAGTATTATTTTATCGCTGGTGTTGGCCTTGGTGGGAGGGCGCCCTATTACTCAGCCCCTGCTGCAACTTGTCTCACAAGTGGATCGGTTAAGCCGCTCAAACTTGATGGAAGATAAAGTGGATGTCAAAGGCGTGTATGAGATTAATGAATTAGTCAGTGCGTTTAATCGTATGTTACACCGCTTAAGTCAAGAACAACGCCTGCGTGATGAGTTTGTAGCGACACTAACGCACGATTTAAAAGTACCGTTGTTGGCTGAAAAGCAAACACTGACTTATTTAAATAAAGGAACCTATGGTGCCTTGAGCGACGAGCAGCAAGAGGTTGTGAGTTTGATTCAATCCACCAATCAAGACAGCTTGGGTTTGGTAAATGGATTGCTTGAGGTGTACCGGTATGAATCGGGGCAGGTACGCCTTAACTTTGATATGGTTGATGTTGTCGCGTTACTTACAGCCACGGCCTCAGAACTCACTGCGTTGGCACAAGAAAAAAAGATTAATGTGATTTATGGTGATCGTGAGGTAGATGATACGTCTTTAGACGTGCTTTCGGTTTTAGGTGATCGTGTTGAATTAAAACGCGTGTTTCAAAACATTATTAGCAATGCCATTAGCAATACGTCGAGCAAAGGCAGTATTACGTTATCGGTTCAACATGCCCAAGCCTGTGGTGCGGATTATATTCAACAGCTCACTGCTCATGAACATAGTACACTTTGCTCACCGATTGAAGCGAGTAAAAAAGTGATTGTGCGCATTGATGATACGGGTATTGGTATTGCACGAGAGGATATTCCACACTTGTTTAGTCGCTTTGCTGCGAGTAAAGGACGCAATCCGATGAGTATCGGCTTGGGCTTATACAATGCGTATCAGGTTGTTGAAGCGCATGGCGGTCAACTTTGGGTGGAGACTACCGAAGGTGAAGGTACGTCGGTGTTGATTGCATTGCCAGAGAAACCGGATGCGGATAGTGAATCGACAGATAACAAGCAAGTACAAGGTAAACAGGTTAAAGGGTAAGTGATTGCTATGATTAATGTACTCATCGCCGATGACTCCAAAATAACACGTATGAGCCTGAAGACCACTCTGAAAACAGTGGCCGATGATTTGGTGTTGGTGGGCGAGGCTGAAGAGGGTCGCATGGCCGTTGAAATGGCAGGGACATTAAAGCCAGACGTGATTTTGATGGATATTGGTATGCCGATTATGGATGGGATTACCGCCACACAAAAAATTAAAGAAAAGTACCCCAACATTCATATTGTGATGCTGACCTCGCACGAAAGTGATGCTGATGTGTTGGATGCCTTTAAAAGTGGGGCCAATTCTTATTGCTTGAAAGATACCCCACCAGAGCAACTGGTGACGATTATTCGACAAACTCATGGTGGTGGTAGCTGGATTGATCCCCGTATTGCCATGGTGGTGTTGCGTCAAATTGGCTCCGAAGATGAAACTGTCTCAGGTAACGCTCCCAGTTCAAGTGATGCCGACACCTCTGATATCCCTGAGTTGCCAACCACGTTTAGTACGCTTACCGATCGTGAGATTGATGTGTTAAAACTATTGGCGGAAGGACAGACCAATACCCAAATTTCAGACAACTTAGCCATTAGTATGAACACTGTTAAAACCCATCTTAAAAATGTGTTTCAAAAGCTAGAAGTAGAAGACCGAACCGCAGCGGCGTTAAAGGCGCTTAAAGAACGTATCATCTAGGTGGCCTTCTCTAAAAACGCTTATGATACAATTTAAAGATTCGTTATTTAAAATAAAGTTTGAGAGGAAGCTTACGATGACAGCGACACAACCTTTAGAAAACAACCCAGAATACCGTGAGAATTTGATTCGTCCGGGTGCGGATTTAAACGGTATGATGTGGGCTATTTTACTTGTTGTGCCGGCTTTGTTGTTGTTTTTAGGCTTGTCTAGATTAGAAGCAAACACCCCAGTTGATGTGGCGGATGACGCGCCTCAAGCATTGCATTTGCAAGAACAACATTAATTACTGCTTTAATACATAATTTTAAAACCCCCCTCCGCTTTATCTAAAAGCAAAGGGGGGTTTATAGTTTTAAGGGTTAATTTAGGTTGCTTTAAACAATGGCCATCGATCCTTCGTGGATGTATTTGGTCAGTTGTTCAGACACGTCTTTGCTGTCCATTGGACGACGGGCCACACCCGTATCAATGGCAGCAGTGGCTACGGCAGCGGCTACGGCTGGTGGCACTCTAAAGTCAAACGCGGCAGGAATAATAATCTGCTTGGCGAGTTGTTCGGCATCCACCAAGCTTGCAATGGCTTCGGCTGCAGCGAGTTTCATCTCGATGTTGACCTTACGGGCTTGAACATCAAGTGCACCACGGAAGATACCTGGGAAGGCCAGTGAGTTATTAACCTGGTTCGGAAAATCACCACGGCCTGTGGCTACTACTTTAGCACCAGCTTCATACGCTTCATCGGGCATAAT